>WQYK01000071.1 GCA_009781275.1 Bacteroidales bacterium
AGTCAATATATACATCCGTTTCAGAGTTGTTGCTAAAATCGAAGGAATTAGAATAGTAACAGTTTCCAGATGTTAGAATAAAAAACAATAATGGAACAAACTTTAACGATTTCATGATTTAAACTCCTGTAGATTTGACTTCGATCTGTGCTGATAAATTCGCTACAAAAGCAAAGCAATGAGTGTCAAAACAAGTTTTTTCATAGGTATCTATTTTAATTGATTTGCATACTTTCAATTCTTCCCTTCCGTCCCCACCAATCCCGTCTCATAATTAAACTCCGACCCTGATGTACTGTGTGGAATAGAGAATATCGTCAGCAAAGCCACAGCAGCAGCAATGGCCAGCCACCGCCCCGGTTTTTTTGTCGAAAAGATAAGGGCGACGACCCAAAAAGCAGCTGCGATTAAAGTCTTTGTATCGGTCAGGTCGTCCCCTAAGGGCCAGCCGGTCCAATAGGCGCCAAAGGCAAACTTTTGGATGATGGGCCCTAAGATCAGGCCGCCAATCAAAAGGGTAGCTACCGTGAGTTTGGCATACTTTTTCCAGCGGATATCGTTGCGTAAGGCTAAAAATCCGCAGAGCGTGGACAAAAGCATGGCAACATACATAAAGAGGATGTGGGGAATGAGCGCCCAGGCGGGTACATTGTTTCTAAAACGAACAATAATGGGGGAGTCTTGAAAGAGGGATACTCCATCAATTTCTAAGTAATAAGCGAGTTTTCCCGCAGGGGGTTGAGAGGGGAGAACAGCCTCAATGCGCCCTTCGTGCTTGAACAGAGCCTCCGCCACCTCCCAGTCGCCAACTGAGCGGGCGCGTTTATAGTAGAGATGCATGGGGATATCTGCAGGAAAAGGAGGAACTCCATCTTTTGCTTTCACCCTTATTCTGAGTGTTGTAGTTTTCAAAAGGGCCTCCCAGTCGCCTTGAGCCTGCTCGGGTGTGATCACGGTACGCAGGCTGCGGGGGTAGGTGAGGGTGTAGGTCGACTCCGCGACGGCAGTCTGAACATTTTTGGGGTTGGTAGGTCCGGTGCTGCGCTGATAGTAGGCGGCAAAGAGGGTGATAAGAATGGATAAGATCCACAAGAGCCACGTTTTTTTCATAAGTTGTATATGGGATAAATGTTTATAATTGAACATGCAAGGTAATCATCTCTTCTTTACGCCGCACGCGCACAACCACCAAGTCGCCCGCTTTTAGTTCGCCCAGACGCTCCATATAGTCATAAACGTTAAACACCTCTTTGTCGTTAATAAACTTAATCACATCGCCGGGTTGCATACCCGCTCTCTCTGCCGGTCTGCCGTCGGTCACAAAATCTGCCCGCAGGCCGGTAGAGTCGATAGAGGTAAAGTCGGGGATGATGCCCAAAGAGACATTAAATGAGGCGCGCTGCGACGAGGGTTCCGAGGGACCCGCTTTTTGAAACAGAGGCGCCTCTTCTGCAACCGCCATACGGTAGAGCGCATGGGAAATGAAGTCGCATATATCAACCATCCGCTCTGTATCGATTTTATCAATGTGATCGGATGGAGAGTGGTAGTCAGCATGTACGCCCGTATTAAAATAGAGCACAGGAATATTTGAACCGTAAAAAGCGGCATGGTCGGAAGGGCCGTAGCCCTCTTTGGAGAGGTTTAGGCGAAAAGACCAAGGATTGGGCAGGTCAAGGAGAAACGATTCGCCCCCTTCAAAAGTACCGACGCCTCCCACCAGCATCTTTCTCAAGCTGTCCATCCGGCCGATCATGTCAATATTAAACATCGCCACCATCTTGCCGATCCCATCCACAGGATTGCGTACAAACTCTTTAGAACCTAAGATACCCTGCTCTTCGGCGCCAAAAGCGACTACAACTACGTTGCGTTTAAGGTCATCCTTGTGCAAAGCCATTGTACGGGCAACCTCCATGATGCCCGCAACGCCCGAGGCGTTATCGTCTGCGCCGTAGTGTACGGCAAGATCATTGGGTTTTCGGCTGCCTGAGCCCATACCTCCCATACCTAAGTGGTCGTAGTGGGCGCCAATGACAATAGTTTCTCTGAGAGAATCAACTGCTCCAAAGAGACTCATTACTACGTTAAAAGTGGGCACCCTGCGCGCATTCTGAATGGCGCTGCGTTGGGTAGGGTCTTCTATGGTGTCGCCTGCAACGGTACGGGATGTGCGTGTGAGTTGAATCCAAAACGATTGGAGGCCATCTTCGGCAAGGGGATGGTAGCCGTAGCTCTTTAACTCATCTCTGATGTAGAGCGCCGACAACGTATCCTGACGGGTGCCCGGGAAACGCCCGGCAAGCTCATCCGACGCCAGATAGGAGAGGTGGCGCACAATACGCTGATGGGGGGTTTCTGTCTGTCCATTCAAAAGGAAAACAGAAGAAAGAAAGCAAAAAACAAGAGAGAGACGTCTATTCATATATGGTGTTTTGAAACGACTAAGGTAGTGATAAATTTGAATTTTGATTACATGATAAAAATAATTGATACCTTTGAATGGTTTAATGAAATGGGATTAAGTAATTTTATATATCAGAAACTGTGTCGATTCCTGCAACATACTCCCACCGTATGTCAGGAGCGTCTTTTTGGGCAATTTTCCGACTATATGATGTCAGAGAACGCCAATGAGCTTTTTGTGGTAAACGGTTATGCGGGGACAGGTAAAACCACTGCGGTAGGAGCTGTAGTCAAACTAATGGAGGAGATGAAAATCAAAGTGGTGTTGATGGCGCCTACAGGACGAGCGGCAAAGGTGCTGTCGGGTTACACGCAAAAATCGGCCTACACCATCCACAAAACCATCTACCGAGAAGAGAATCGTGGAAGCGCATCTGCACGTTTTGTGCTCGATATCAATAAAAACATCGATACCCTCTTTATTGTGGACGAAGCGTCGCTCATTGCCAACCACTCGTTTGAATCGTCTCCTTTTGGGTCGGGACGCCTGTTAGACGATTTGGTCAAGTATGTACACTCCGGTGTCCGGAACCGCCTCTACCTGATGGGCGACGCGGCTCAGCTTCCTCCTGTGGGATTGGCCATAAGTCCCGCTTTAGATCCTCATGCCCTAAACGCTTACGGAGCAATCCGCTATGTAGAGATGACCACCGTGGTAAGGCAAGCGGCAGATTCTGGAATTTTGCACAATGCCACACTGTTACGGGGAAAAATCAGTACAGGCAAAGAGGGCTTTCCCGCTTTGGTCCTAAAGCGGTTTCCCGACATACATAAAATCAACGGAGGCGAACTCATGGAGTTGCTTCAGGATGCATACGACCGTTTTGGCATAGACGAGACAGTGGTATTGTGCCGCTCCAACAAGCGCGCCAATCGCTACAACGAGGGAATTCGTGCAAAGATTCTCTTTTTGGATGAGCAGCTTACACGAGGCGACCGCGTAATGGTGGTAAAAAATTGTTATCAGTTTTTAGATGAAAACGCAGACGATTTGCCCTTTATTGCCAACGGCGATGTGGCAGAGGTGTTGCGTATTGGCAAACATGAAACGCGCTACGGCCTTACATTTGCACAAGCCACACTGCGCTTCTCCGATTATAATGATTTGGAAATAAACGCCAAAGTACTGTTAGACACTTTGCATTTGGAGACTCCGTCGTTAGGAACGGAGCGGCAGGGGCAGCTCTTTTCAGAAATATTGTTGGACTACGCCCACATCAGAGGTCGCCGCAAGCAGGTGATGGCGGTAAAAGAGGATCCCTACTTTAATGCACTGCAACTTAAATATGCCGCTGCCGTCACCACCCATAAGGCACAGGGTGGACAATGGAAAGCGGTGTTTGTTGACTACGCCTTTTGGGGCGATGTGCAACACTCCGTAGAAGATTTGCGGTGGTTTTACACTGCCTTTACCCGCGCTACTGAGGTGTTGTATTTGGTTAATTTTCCTTAGTCGCCACAATCAATGCATAACTTTGGTCACCTAGCGTAACGCCAAAGAGATACACATCTCCCCCGTCCTTGATTTTAAGTCGCTTTTGCAACTCCTGAGCCTCCATGCAAAAGTTACGCACGGCTACATTGGCTTGAGAAATCGTTTTCTGTAAATTTTTAATAGTCTGTTTATTAAAATCGATAACTTCTTTGATTTGGAAAATTCGACCCGGGAACGACTCCTCTAAAACGGGCGCAAAGTAGAGATGGGTATGCAGATGCACTTTTTGCAGCCCAAAATGGAGTGCAGGGAGCTTAAAAGCGCCTGCTTTCAAAAGCGACGCATTGGGCTCATAAAGCCAGCCTTTAAAAGTGTTGCCTGCCATTGGGGCGTGGGTCGCCTCTTCCATGCCAAGGGTGAAACAAAAGAGCTCCTCTTTTCCCGCAGCATCTATATGAACACAGCTAATGGGTATATCCTCAAGCGGTATGGGCGAACCATGCGGGCGTTCCAGCAAAAACAACAACTCTTTACACTCGTTTTTAATCGAAACCACATGCACCTGAGTAGTCTCGGGAAGCAGGCGCAGGCACTGTGTAATATCGGCCATTGGAGAGACCTTCACCAACACTTTATGCGCCTTTTGCAGCAGTTGATGCCGAATGGCTACAATATCCGGTTCGTAATCGTTTAGAGCAAAGAGACGTTTTTCGGCGCTTCGGCGAGAGGGATCGATGTAGATGAGGTTAACACAAGAGAGGCTTTTAAGAGTGTTGATGCAATCGCCCTGCATGACCTCTACATTGGTAATCCCAAGTACCTGAAAATTGTGCTCTGCAACTTTGCAAAGCGATTGATTTTGTTCAATATAGATCACTTTTCCCGCCTTTGATGAGAACGCGGCGCTATCTACTCCCAAACCTCCCGTACAATCGATTACACATTCACCATCATGCAAAAAGCGTTGCTTGTAGCGGGCGCTCTCCTCAGAAGAGGCTTGCTGACACGCCAAAGAAGAGGGGAACACAATTTGTGGATGGGCGAACCACTTGGGCAATTTATCTTTAATACGCTGCCGCGCCTCTATTTGCTGCGCCGCAAAACGAACATCCACTCCCGGGTAGCATTGAGCTGACAGCAGCAAACGCTTTGGGTCATTGTGGATGTGCGTCCGAATAAAATCGGTGGTGGTAGCGTCAATCATCGCTCAAAGATAGCGCATTTAACAAATCCGTAACAATTCATTAACCAAAACTTAATGAATCCATAATAATCACGTAACAATTACGCAGTTTATTTGTCACCTGAAACTTATACACTATTTGACAACATGAACATCCGACTTTTGGTTTTTACGCTCTTTTTCACATTCTTACCTGCAGGAATTTTTGCCCAAACCATTAAAGGAGTGGTTAGAGACGCTCTAACAGAAGAGAGCATCATCGGCGCATCGGTGATCATAAAAGCGCCGCAGGTAAAAAGCGCCGTCACAGGTCTTGACGGTTCGTTTTCTATCTCAAATGTGGGCGCATTTCCTGTGACCATTACCATTTCTTTGATTGGTTACAAAGCACAAGAGATTGTGGTTAACAATGCTACGCCGATTTTGGTTAAATTTGAAGAAGATCAATTGTTGTTAAATGAAGTGGTGGTCACGGGATTTGCCAACAAAGGGTCCGAGCAGTCCGGGGTAACCCACAAGAGAAGCGCCATGAATGTGCTCGAAGTGGTGAGTGCAAGAAGCATCGAGATCTCGCCCGACCTTAATGTGGCAAATGTGTTGCAGCGTGTGCCCTCTGTGTCGCTCGAAAGGACGAGCGGCGGACAGGCTCAGTACGCCATCATTCGCGGCATGGACAAACGCTACAGTTATACGTTGGTAAACGGCGTTAAGATACCCAGCCCCGACAACCGTTTTCGCTATGTGCCTATGGATTTGTTCCCCTCCGACTTGCTTGATCGCTTGGTCGTGACCAAGGCGCTGACGCCGGACATGGAAGGAGACGCCATTGGCGGCGCAATGGATATGATGATGAAAGATGCTCCGGGGCAATTGACCGTGAATGTCAATGCTTCGGTAGGGTATAGTGCGTTATTTTTAAACCGCGACTTTGTGACGTTTGATGCCTCGGTCGTCAATAGCCGTTCACCAAAAGAGTACAATCCCGAACTCTATTTGGTGAGTAAATCGGACTTTTCTACCGGTAACGCCACATTCCAAAACAAACAAGCGCCTCCCAACCTTGCCTTTGGCGTCTCTGTGGGCAATCGTTTTATCAATAAAAAGCTGGGTGTGATGGTGGCGGGCAGTTTTCAAAACAACCACTTTGGCAACAACAGCACCTATATTAGTACGTCTGTGAACAAAAGCACCAATCAGCCGTTTGTAAGCAACGTTACGTGGCGCGAATACGCTACCTCAGAACGAAGAATGGGCTTGAGCGCCAAAACAGACTATATATTCAATAGAAACCACAGAGTGGACCTCAATCTGCTGGCCATTGACCTTTTTAAACAAGAATACCGCAATGCTGTTGACCAAAATAAGGAGTTGGCAAACCGTATTGAGGTGTGGAAACGTTCGCGTGTGAACCGGCAAAATATCTTTAACGCAACTTTCTCCGGCTCACACCAATGGTTGGACGAGTCGTTCAAGGTAAAGTGGACGGTCGCCCTATCTAAGGCTGTGCAAGACCATCCCGACCAAACGAACATCAAATTGGCACAGGACGAACTGGAATTTGTAGACAACCCAACGCTTAGATGGATGCCTGCCAGTTCGCGTCGTTGGGAACGCAATGACGATACCGACTTGACAGGCTCGCTTCGTGCAGAATATACACATCGCGCCGGGCGTTCTACGTTGACCTGGACGACGGGAGTGATGTACCGCGACAAAAAACGCACAAACAGTTACAACGAATATATATTTGATTCAGGCGTGGCGGCGCAATTGTATAGCGGTTGGGAAAACGCGGTATTAGATGTCCGCAATCCTTTAGGCGTACATCGCAATCCGCTCAATTATACGGCGAATGAAACGGTTGCGGCAGGATTTGCCATGTTTAAATGGAGCGCCGGAAGGTGGGATGCGTTGGGCGGCGTCCGTTACGAACATACACGTATGAATTGGGAGAACGATGCACCCGAAATCATCTACGGAAAAACGGGCTGGCGCAAATATCAGGACCTGCTGCCATCGCTCAACCTGCGTTATACGCTATCATCCAAGCAAAACCTAAGGCTTGCCTATTTTGCTTCCATGGGTCGTCCCGGATTTCTGGAAGTGATACCCTACATCTTGCCCGGTGAAGAGTATGACGAGCGCGGAAATCCCTATCTCAAACGTGTGCAGGCCGATAATATCGATTTTCGTTACGAAATCTTTCCCGGCGGCCTCGACTTTATCACCGCAGGCGTCTTCTTTAAATCGATCAAAAACCCCATCGAACTTGCGTTAGACAGGTCGGAGTTAAAACCGGACAACTTTGGCAATGCGAGAAACATGGGCTTTGAAGCTGAGCTGACTAAATATTTCCGTTTATGGGGAATAAAGGCAAACTATTCGTTTACCGATTCACGCATCACCACATCCAAAACCATTTGGGGGAGGAGCAATCCAAACGACCCCCATAGCGAACTCACCGCCATAAATGTAGAGCAAACGCGTCCGTTGCAGGGACAATCGCAGCACATTGGCAACTTGTCGGTACTCTATAAAAACGGCAAGCAAGGATTTGACATGCAGTTGGCCGGGATATTCACAGGTAGGCGCATTGCCATGGTTTCACCCTATTATGATCGCGATTTGTGGCAAAGGGATATGTTTCAACTCGACTTTTCGGCAGAAAAACGGCTCCACAAAGGGCTGCTGGCATACCTGAAACTCGGCAATCTCTTAGATACGCCCTACGTGCTCGAAGTA
>WQYK01000072.1 GCA_009781275.1 Bacteroidales bacterium
AAGCCAATTCATTAACCTCATCCTGTGTTAATTTTATTCGATATTTTGCCATGAGTAATATGATTTGAAATTATGGCAAAGATATGAAATAATTACGTCATATCAAAATTAACTTAACACTAGTGCCTTTATCGGGATTGTAACCATAATATCCAGGAATGTCTATTGTCCATACGTCATAATCTTCACCAATTATCTGGTCGGAATATGCCTTATGCGATGGTGCAACGACATCAATAATTTGATTGTTTGTGCTGTTTAAATTGGAAGTGGGACTATAGTTTGCCTGATAGTCATTCCTGTCGGATGCTCCAACGGTAAGAACACCTGGGATTTGCACATTAGCAGGAAATTCAATTAATCCGGGGTCATTTCCAATTTGGTTGGCTCTATTCCCAGCCGCAATAACCACAACACACCCTTTTCCTCCTCTTCCGGTGGTAGTTGCACTTGAAATTGCGCTTACTATCGCGGGTTCGTGATTAGGATCACTTTCAAAAAAATAACTCCAACAAATAGAAATGATGTCAGCTCCATTATTTTTTGCAAACATAATCGCATCTGCGTATATTGATGGAGAAGGTTTAAATCCAAATGGAATACGGATTGGCATAATTTTGCAATTTGGGGCTATGCCTGCTATACCTTCGTTGTTATGTGATGCAGCGATTATTCCTGCGCATGCATTTCCGTGATTATCATTATGATTTGGTGATGGATCACCTATGCTTCCAGCTGCAAAGTTACTACCCCATAAACGAACTTGACGTGCATTGGGCAGGTCTGGATGGTCAGATGAAACCCCATCGTCAATTACGGCTACGACAATATTACTATTACCTTTTGTTATATTCCATGCATTCACTATGTTAATATCAGCTCCCGGATCAGAAGGACGGCCATTAACACCTTGCCCCGTATTGTGCAAATAGAACTGATTGATAAAGAAGGGATCAGAGGGCAGAGATTGGTTTAAAACAACTGTTGAGAGGGCATTGGGATGGCTAAAATTTACCAACCCGCTCTCTTGGTATGCATTGGCCACTTCTAAAAGATCGACATCAACCGGAACAGAAAGAAGATGATAGAGTTCAGTAATTTTCAAAACTTTAACACTATATAAATTGTGCATTTCGTTAATTTCGTTCTGTGGCACATGATCTTTGAACTGTACAACAAACTCATCTGTCATATACCTTTCAGAACGAGAAAACTCGGCCAGTACGTGGGCGTGATAAACGGATTTTACACCCTTTTGCTTTTTCAAGTCTGTAATTAATGCATTTGCATCGGCTTCTGTTGTCAATGTTAAAAAACAAATACAATGGTAGCGATTTACTTGAAATGCGATATCCTGTACTTGTGTGTTTCTTTGTAGGTATCGTTCTGTCTCCAAAAGATACTTTTCATCAATACTTACAGCAACTTTAGTTGGTATTTCAATAATATATTTTTTTTTGTCAAAAGCATAATAAAACTTCTTTTCTGATTGAGACTTAGTTAACAGGTGACCATTATCAATATCAGGGAGATACGGATTTACGCATCCCGTAACTAAAATGAGCAGCGTGGAAATAACATAAAGCGCTGAGCTAAAGCTTTTTTTCATAGCAAACAATTTTTTATCGATTCTGAACTACTAGCGATAATTTATTAGGGTGACTGAAAAGTACCAATCCGCTCTCTTGATACGCATTGGCAACACCCATTACATCTACATTGACAGGAACAGAAAGAAGTTGATATATTTCTGTGATCTTTTTAACCGTGACGTGGTATTTTTTGTGCATTTCACTGATTGTAGATGATGAGCCCGCTCTAAATTGCACAACAAGCTCATCTGTCATATAATTTTCAGCAGAACCGGGGGAATCAGTAAGAACATAAACCGGATAAACCGATTTAATTCCTGCCTGTTTTCTTAATTCATCAATTACAGCATTCGTATCTGTACCCTTAGCTGTTATCACGATGCAAATGCATGAATAGTGATTGATTTGAAAATCCAGGCTCACTATTTGATCGCTTTTTTTCAGATACTGCTCAATCGTTGAGAAACATTTTTCATCAAAACTCAGCACAATTTTATTTGGTACTTCATTGAGATATCTTTTTTTATCAAAGGCATAATAGTACTTAAGCCCTTCCGGCCAAATGTATGCGGGAAAATCTTCTCCTATACTATCGTCTACATAGCTGTTGCAAACACATTCTTCAGGGTCGTCATTACTTAACTCATCACCTTTTTGAAAGACGCAAGCTACTATGCTCATTGTGAGCAGAAAGAGCAAACCAAATCTATTTATTACTTTTTTCATTTGAACTCATTATTTTGCTTTAAGCTGTTGCTCCAAAACTTCAATACGTGCATTGAGTTCTTGTATGGCAGCCGTGAGAATGGGGATTAAGGCAGTGTAATTAATAAGCTTAGAATCAAACTCGTCAATAGCAATAATATCTGGCAATACTTTCTCTACATCCTGCGCAATAAAGCTAATTTCTTTTGGATTTGCCGCTAAGGGTGAGCGTTTAACGCCCTTTGCGCTTCCTGCCCGATCCCTCCAATGGTAAGTAACAGGTTTAAGCGAAAGTATAGTTCTGGTAGCGCCACTAACAGGTGCAATGTTGCTCTTTGTAGAAAAATCAGAAGAAATGTAGTAAGCCAACGCCAAGAGTTCCATGTATGGAGGAAGCGGAGGATAAGGATTGCTATCCATGAATGCTATAACCCCATTACTGGACCCAATGTGTACGCCGCCGCCACCCGAAGGGGAGAAATGAAACTTAAGATATCCCTGACCATTGGGTTGTCCTGGAATTGTGGAATAAACTGGATAAACCCACGCATGTGAGGTGCCATGCCACGTAGTTGCAGCGGCATCCATGGGATATACAAATCTAGGACCATTGAATGTAAGACTACCATTTTGATAAGTAAGCTGTGCTTTGGCGGAGACTGCAATAAGGAGTAAGGCAAAAAGAAAAGTAAACTTTTTCATAATTATTGGATTTGAATGATTTAAAGAAGGAAAAACACCCCGGCTCGCAATATACAAAAAGTTTTTGATAAAACCAAATAAATCACAGCGATCACACCCCCACAAACACCCCGGATGATGTCCATGCTGGTGACTCCGCCGGCGGATATGGGGGCGAGTTTGCCAAAGGTTCTTACTAATATGGGGGCAAAGAAGAGGGTGATGAGTTCTCTGAGGATGTTGGACATGAGGGAGATGGATCCAAGTTCGGCGCCTTTGCTGTGGCTGATCAGTACGCTTGAGAGGGAGTAGTAACCCATTCCTGAACCGATTGCCATACTGTCAAGGAGGTGCATGTTGGGGAGGAGCCATCATCCGGCTAAGTCGGCGCCGGCGAGTGTGCCTGAGAGGGTGCCCAGGGGCAACAGAAGGAATCGATAGCCTTGTTGTCGAACTAAAGAGAATAGGGTTGTGTCTTTTCCAACGGTAATGCCCACAAAAAAGAGTAAGGTATAGAGTAAGATGAGTACGGTTGTCGTGGTTAGGAGGGAGGCGGTAAAGAGGTTGAAACCGCCACAGGCCATGCCGCACAAGAAAGAGATGAAGATGGCGGCGGAGGATTTTAAAAAGGCCCATCCTTTGCTTTCTCTTTGTTTTTCGTCGGATTTTTTATCGAATTGCTTGAAAAATAGGTGGTAAATCCCATAGGCCATCAGTAGACTGCCCAAGAGCGCTCCAAGGGTGATGGCACCCGCCTGCAATCCAAGGTGGCCGATTATGCCCAACAGGGCTCTATCAGAACTTAGTTCCAAGCCTAAGAAAAAGAGAAGCAGGTAGATGACTACTTGGATGGTCGGGGTAAGGAGCACCATACGGTACCTCCGGAGCAGGAAGCCGGTCACTCCTCCCAAGGCCATGGTCAACAACAGAGAAATCATTTTTAACAAAAAGTTGGTGCAAATGTGGTCGTTTTTTGATAAATTATTTCTACTTTTGCGTGGTTATGGTATTCTGATTTATTAATTAATAATGTTTTGATATGTATTCCAAAAAACTTCTCCTGATTCCTGTGCTTTGCCTGTTTGGAGCTCTTACTGCTCAGGTGTACAATCTTGTTGATCCCAATGACCCGGGTTATGCCGAAAGCTGTACCGCCATTATGGTAGGGAAAGCCGCTTCCACAGACGGCTCTGTCATCACCACCCATAGTTGCGATGGTTTCTTTCGCACCTGGTTACGCTTTGAGCCTGCTAAAACCTACAAACCCGGAGAATTAGAGCCTGTCTATTGGGGCTTGCTGCGTAACGAAGAACCTCACGACATGCGTAATGTAGAAAAAAAGGGAGAGATTCCAGCTCCGGCCCAAACGTACGCTTTTATGAATGTCGCCTATCCCTGTATGAACGAGATGCAGTTAGCCATTGGAGAGACCACCACCACCGGAAGAAGGGAATTGGTCAACACTCAAGGACTCTTCTTAATTGAAGAGTTGCAAAGAATCGTTCTCCAGCGATGTACCACTGCCAGAGAGGCGATACAACTTATGGGAAAGTTAGTCGCCCAATATGGCTATGGTGACGCTGGCGAATGTCTCACCATTGCCGATCCCCACGAAGTGTGGCATTTTGAAATTTATGGTTCAGGGCCGGGCAAGCCATCTGCTTTATGGGTCGCTCAGCGTATTCCCGATGACCATGTTGGCGTATCAGCAAATATACCCCGAATAGGAAAAGTTGATTTTAACGACTCCAAAAACTTTATGTATAGCGCTGACTTGAGAGAGCGTTCACAAAAGTTAGGCTATTGGGATGGAAAAGAGCCTTACGTCTTCTGGAAAGTAGTGTCAGCCGGAGCAAAAGCTTATGCAATTAGAGAGTTCTTTATCCTCAGTACGTTGGCGCCGTCGCTCAACCTCAATATGGACGGAGAAGAGCTTCCTTTCTCGGTAAAACCGGATAAAAAAGTGAGTGTTAGGGATGTAATAGCTTTTTACCGTCAAACTTATGAGGGAACTCCTTACGACCAGATGCAAAATCTTAAAGTGACCCAAACCGTTAGAAGCCGCGATGGCAACGAGGTTACTGAGACCATCACATCGCCGGCCACCAGCAATTATATGAGCAACGACATGCGCAACCTGCTCAACGCAATAAACCCGGGAGCAGTTGAACGTCAACGCACCATTGCCATTGTTGGGTGCTCCTACTCTCAGGTGATTCAACTCCGTTCATGGCTGCCCAATGAGATAGGCGGTGTGGCATACTTCTCCTTTGACAATCCGGGGCAAAGTCCACGTTTCCCCATCTACACCGGTACCCTCTCTTTGCCGGAGCGTTTTAACGTTTGTGGCCAGCATCGCTACCGCTCTGATGCCGCTATTTGGTCGTTCCGCGAAACCAACCGTATTGCCACTGTGAATTGGGCGCGCTCCCGCACCATCATGGAACCTGAGCAGATGCGTTTAGAAGAGAAACTCTTTGCAGAGATTCCTGCACTTGAGGCCAGAGCACAAGCCCTTATCAATGAGGGGAAGACACAAGATGCAAAGCAATTACTAACTACTTACACCCACGACTTTGCCTCTATTTGCATGCTAAAATGGGAGGAGATGAAAACTACTTTCTGGACCATGTTTGCCAGGGGCTTTTAGAAATTCTACTCTTAACACATCAATCATAAACTCACTACAATGAACACAAAGAAAACACTCATTCTACTCTCTCTCTTCTCCTTGTTGTTTTTCCTGTCATGTACCAAAAACTTTGACAACATGACAGGCTATGTTGAAAAACAGCGTTCCCGTAATATAAACGATGTTCCAAAAGAACTTAACAGGCAGCCAAGTATTGTGATTATGGGAGACGGTTACACACTTGCTGATATGGAAAAGTTTAGGCAAGATGCACAGAATTTAGAAAAATATCTGTTTGATCCTGTCGAGGGAGTGTCACCCTTTAACAAGACGCCTTTTAGCAACTATTTTAATATCTTCACCATTTTTCTCAATTCAGAGGAGCGGGGTATTGGTGATGGTAGAGCCAAAAATACCATACTCAGGTGCTTCTACGATCAGAACATGATACGCTTTGACGACGTCAACTTCTTTGGCGGTAGAAAAGCCCCTAGTCCCTATGATGTAGCACAGCAATTTGTTCCCGGAATCAACCTTATCAATACGATTGTTGTCGTTTTGGTGAACGATACAAAGATTTGTTATAGCACCGGCTACAGGAATGTGGCTTTTGGTGGTGGTAATTGGATTTCCTTAATTCCTGCTGATGTTGATCCGCAAGAGTTCAGGCGATTAGTGATACGCGAGGTGGGTGGACGAGGTTTTGGCCGCTTAGCTCCTTTAGGTACCTTTTTTGACACGGACCTCATCAAGCTTTGGTACGACTTGTATGGTTTTTTTGCGAATGTTGACATCACTGATGACACTAGAACAGTGAGATGGGCCCATTTTATCAATATCGGATACCCTGCTGTGGGGGTCAATAGTGTTGGCTACGGGGTTTATTGTCCCAATCTTTACAATGTGATGAACGTCAATTCCGGATCCTTTGAATATGACGGCCCGAGCCGCGAAGCGATCATCAAACGCATCTATTCGATTCATGGGCCAGAATGGTCCTGGGACAACATGGCCTTTAATATCTATTTTGGAGGTAATCCCCCTCGTATTTAAACAAGTTGCTTATATGGATTATTCCATCAAGAAAGTGCTGCTGCTTGGCTCCGGTGCACTTAAAATCGGACAAGCTGGAGAGTTTGATTATTCAGGCTCACAAGCACTCAAAGCTCTACGCGAAGAAGGCATCAGTACTGTTCTTATTAACCCCAATATTGCGACCATTCAAACATCAGAAGGCGTGGCAGATAAAGTCTATTTTTTGCCCATCACCCCCTATTTTGTTGAAGAGGTAATTAAAAAGGAGCAACCGGACGGCATCCTCTTGGCATTTGGCGGACAAACAGCCCTCAATTGCGGAACAGAGCTCTACCTGTCAGGAACGTTGGAGAGATATGGCGTAAAGGTATTAGGTACCTCTGTCGAAGCCATTATTGTTACAGAAGACCGCGACCTGTTTGTTAAGAAACTGAATGAAATTGAAGCCAAAACGCCAGTATCTCAAGCAGTTGAAAACTATGATGATGCATTGCAGGTGGCCAAACGCATCGGATTTCCGGTAATGGTTCGCTCGGCTTATGCACTTGGAGGTTTGGGCTCGGGAATATGCGATGACGAAGAGCAATTTGCCACCCTTTGCGAGAGCGCATTGGCACACTCCAGGCAGATCTTGGTAGAAGAGTCGTTAAAGGGATGGAAAGAGATTGAATTTGAAGTAATTCGCGATAAGAACGACCACTGCTTTACCGTTGTTCCCATGGAGAATTTTGACCCTTTGGGAATCCATACTGGAGAGAGCATTGTGGTAGCCCCTATCATTTCACTTTCCCGGGAACAAATTGACTTATTACAAGACGTTGCCAAAAAAGTGGTTCGCCACATTGGAATTGTAGGAGAGTGCAACATTCAATATGCGTTTAATCCCTTTACCAACGACTACCGGATTATTGAAATCAACGCCCGTTTGAGCCGTTCATCGGCGCTTGCTTCCAAGGCGTCCGGTTACCCGCTGGCGTTTGTGGCCGCTAAATTGGCGCTGGGTTACTCCCTTGACCAGATTGGAGAGATGGGAACCCCCAATTCTGCATACACGGCCCCTTCTTTAGACTATATGATTGTAAAGATTCCCCGATGGGACTTAACAAAATTTAGGGGCGTCAGCCGTCAAATCGGCTCTTCGATGAAGTCGGTGGGTGAAATCATGTCGATCGGAAAG
>WQYK01000073.1 GCA_009781275.1 Bacteroidales bacterium
GGAGGATCGATCAGAATGCCGATCGGGGCCCAAATCAAGGGTCGTCTGATGAATGTGGTGGGAGAAGCGATCGACGGCATGGAGCAACCCAATATGGAGGGCGGCTACCCGATTCACCGCGAGGCGCCTAAGTTTGAGGAATTGACCACTTCACGTGAGATGTTGCTCACCGGAATCAAGGTGATTGACTTGCTGGAGCCTTACGCCAAAGGAGGAAAAATCGGACTTTTTGGCGGCGCAGGCGTTGGAAAAACGGTCATTATTATGGAGCTAATCCACAATATTGCCAAGCAACACAACGGCTTTTCGGTCTTTGCAGGCGTGGGAGAGCGTACCCGCGAAGGGAACGACCTGCTGCGCGAGATGATCGAATCGGATGTGATTCAATATGGAGACGAATTTAAAAAGAGCATGGAAGAGGGACATTGGGACCTTTCAAAGGTCGATCCCAAAGCGCTCGAAAAGTCGCAGGCTACCCTCGTATTTGGGCAGATGAACGAGCCTCCCGGGGCGCGCTCCTCTGTGGCGCTGTCGGGCTTAACCGTTGCCGAGTCGTTCCGTGACGAAGGCACCGGCACCAAAGATATCCTCTTCTTTATCGACAATATCTTCCGCTTTACGCAAGCAGGATCGGAGGTTTCGGCTCTGTTGGGACGCATGCCTTCTGCTGTGGGTTATCAACCAACATTGGCCTCGGAGATGGGCGCCATGCAAGAGCGAATCACCTCTACCAAAAAAGGATCGATTACTTCTGTACAAGCGGTTTACGTACCTGCAGACGACTTGACAGACCCCGCCCCTTCTACCACCTTTGCCCACTTGGACGCCACTACGGTATTGAGTCGCAAAATCACAGAGTTGGGAATCTATCCTGCGGTCGACCCGTTAGAATCGACTTCGCGCATACTTGACCCCTCTGTGGTGGGACAGGAGCACTACGAAACGGCGCAGCGCGTGGTGCAAATTTTACAGCGAAACAAGGAGTTACAAGACATTATCTCCATTCTTGGCATGGAGGAGCTCTCCGACGAAGACCGTGTAGTGGTCAATCGGGCACGTAGAGTGCAACGTTTTCTTTCTCAGCCTTTTACAACAGCAGAGCAATTTACCGGCATAGAAGGTGTGATGGTGCCGATTGAGGAGACCATCCGCGGATTCAAGATGATCTTAGACGGAGAGGTGGACCACCTGCCTGAGCAGGCTTTTTTGAACGTGGGAACCATTGACGATGCCATCAACAAGGCCCAAAAATTGACCGCTGCCGTATGAAATTAGAGATACTTACACCTCAAAAGACCCTTTTTAGCGGTAGCGTTAATAGCGTAACGTTGCCCGGTACGCTGGGTGCGTTTACGGTACTTGCCGGCCATGCGCCCATGATCGCATCTTTATGCGAGGATGGAGAGATTACATACACCTCTGAAAACAAGACAGAAAAACTCGTGATCAGAGGTGGTTTTGCAGAAGTGTGGAAAAACCATGTAACCGTTTGTGCAGAATGAAACAACTCCTTCCCATCACCATCATTTTGGTCTATTTTATATTGCTCGCACTCCTCATGGCGGCAGGAATGGTCTGCTACAAGAGAAGCAAACCGGCAAAGGGTCTGATGATCTATCTGTTGTTTCGTGTCATTAAAATCATCCTAACAGTGGGGTTTCTTTTTCTCTACTATCTGTTGGTGGGTAAAAACACGACCGCCATATTGCTTACGGTGTCTGTTTTATATCTGCTCTTTTTGTTTGTCGAAACCTCAATCTTTTTTCGTTTAGGAAAAAAAACCGGAACGGATGCGCCAAGTAACTAAATATATTGTTTGTATAGCCTGTCTCTTTGCCGCAACCACAACTGTGCGGGCAGAGAGCAACGATGTCAAAGAGATCATCTTTGCCCACATTGGCGATGCTTACGAGTGGCACATCACCACCTGGGGCACCACCCACATCACCATTCCACTTCCGGTGATTGCGTACAGTAAAGAGCAGGGATGGAACTTTTTTCTATCCTCTAAGCTGCATCACGGAGCGTATAAAGGTTTTTGGATTGCACAGGAGGGCAAAAATGCCGGTAAACTGGTTATGAAGGATGCCACAGGAGTTGAAGTCAGACCTTTGGATATATCGCTCACGAAAAACGCAACCGCTTTGATTATCAATAGTACGATTGTGATTTGTCTCATCATGGGTTTGGCGCGATGGTATAGAAAAAGGCCTGTCCGAAGTGTTCCTAAAGGCTTTTGGGGAGCGCTCGAAATGTTTGTTATGAACATTCAGGACGAAGTGATCAAACCGTGCATTGGCCCCAAGTACAAACGTTATGCCCCTTATTTGTTGACGCTCTTCTTTTTTATTCTGATCAACAACCTGATGGGATTGATTCCGTTCTTTCCGGGCGGAGCTTCCGTTACAGGCAACATTGCCGTGACAATGGTGCTGGCGCTCTGTACATTTTTCATTGTCAACCTATCAGGCAACAGAACCTATTGGAAAGAGATCTTTTGGCCCGATATACCTTTGTGGTTAAAAGCGCCGATCCCGCTGATTCCAATCATAGAGTTCTTAGGGGTCTTTACCAAACCGTTTGCACTCATGATTCGTCTCTTTGCCAACATCATGGCAGGCCACGTCATCATCATCACCCTCACCTGCCTGATCTTTCTCACCCTTTCCATGGGTTGGGCTGTTCACTCCGGGATGACCTTAGTGTCGGTGGTCATGTCTGTCTTTATGGGCGGAATCGAATTGCTGGTAGCTTATCTTCAAGCGCTTGTATTTACCATGTTGTCTGCCGTCTTTATTGGCTTGGCGCTTCCCGAACCCCATCACAATATAAAAATCGAAAAATTAAAAACCGTATAAATTATGTTAATAACCACTATTTTGCAAGCCGCAGTATCCTTGAATCCGGGCTTGGCAGCCATTGGAGCAGGGCTCGTTGCCATTGGGGCGGGGCTCGGTATTGGTAAAATCGGCGCTTCTGCCTTAGAAGGCGTTGCGCGTCAGCCTCAAGCGTTGGGCGACATTCGCACCACCATGTTTATTGCAGCCGCATTGGTCGAAGGCGTTGCGCTCTTTGCCATCGTGATTTGCTTCCTTGTAGGAGTAAGCTAAACCACGCCGGTTATGTCGTTGTTTTCGCCCGATATAGGCTTGCTCTTTTGGATGGCGCTCTCGTTTGGCGTCGTCTTCTTTATTGTGGCTAAATGGGGATTCCCCGTTATTACGCGTATGGTGGAGGAGCGTAAAGAGTACATTGACAAGTCGCTGCAAAAGGCTGATGAGGTGAACAGCCGTATGGCCCAGTTGCAGAAGCAGAGCGATCTGATGCTTGAAGAGACACGGGCAACCCAACTTGCCATGTTGCGTGAAACAGCCCAAATCAGGGAGCAAATTTTATCGGAAGCCAAGGAGTTGGCGCGTCAAAAAACAGAAAAATTTGTCCAAGAGACCAAAAAACAGATTGGCCTGGAACGTGCAGCCGCCCTTACGGAAGTTCGAAACCAGGCGGTTGTGATGGCTGTTGATATTGCTGAAAAAATTCTCCGCAAAGAGCTTAAAGAGAAAGATCGCCACATGGAGTATGTGAATAGACTGTTAGAAGATGAATGCAGGAATCATATCGATGCGTTACGCTAAGGCGCTCTTTGCCTACACAGAGGAGACGGCGACTTCCGATGAGGTATTTTCCGAAATGGAGGGGCTTGCCCACAGTTTTGCATTAGAACCACGCCTGCGCACCTTCCTGCTCAGCCCTATCCTCAAAACGCACGACAAGATCGCACTGATTAAAAGCGCGATTGGCGAACGGGTCACACGTCCGGTATGGCGATTTGTTAGGTTAGTGGTGCGCAACCATCGGGAAAACATGTTGCAATCGATGACCCTTAATTACTTAGACCTGTACCGCAAATCTCGCAACATCAATCTTGCCAAGGTTGAGACCGCGGTTCCCCTTACCTCCGAGACCGAAGATCGTCTTAAAATACTGATGAGTAACCAAACACACGGAACGGTGGAGTTGATCAAACGTGTCAACCCCGACCTGATCGGTGGATTCATTTTTCAGATGAACGACCTGAGGATTGACGGTTCGATCTCCTCCCAACTAATAGAAATGAAAAAACATTTGATGAAAGATCATGAGTGAACATATTATTAAAGCAAGCGAAGTTTCTGAGGTGCTGCTCCATCAGTTGGATGGCATCGAAGCAAAACTCAAACTCGAAGAGGTAGGTTCGGTGTTGCAGGTGAGCGACGGGGTGGCGCGGCTCTATGGGCTGCGAAATGCCGAAGCCAATGAGCTTCTCGAATTTGAAAATGGCATTAAAGCCGTAGTGATGAACCTCGAGGAGGACAATGTGGGCGTAGTCCTTTTGGGGCCAACCGATGAAGTGAGGGAGGGCGATACCGCCAAACGCACCGGACACGTTGCGTCGATTATGGTGAGCGAGGGGATGTTGGGGCGTGTGATCGACCCGCTGGGCAATCCGATCGATGGCCTTGGCGCCATCAAAGGGCCTGCCATTGAAATGCCGCTTGAGCGCAAAGCGCCCGGAGTGATCTTTCGCCAACCGGTCAACCAACCCCTTCAGACCGGGCTTAAGGCGGTGGACGCCATGATCCCCATTGGACGTGGGCAGCGTGAATTGATCATTGGCGACCGCCAAACGGGCAAAACTTCCATTGCCATTGATGCGATCCTTAATCAGCGAAATAATTTTGAAAAAGGCGATCCCGTCTACTGTATTTATGTGGCGATTGGCCAAAAAGGGAGCACTGTGGCGTCGCTTGTAGAGATGCTGCGTGAGCATGGAGCCCTTGAATATACGGTTGTGGTGGTCTCTACCGCTTCCGATACGGCTGCTCTCCAATTTTTTGCTCCCTTTGCAGGGGCGGCCATTGGGGAGTACTTCCGCGATACCGGGCGTCATGCACTGGTGGTCTACGACGACCTCTCTAAACAGGCGGTGGCTTATCGGGAGCTTTCGTTGATATTGCGCCGACCTTCGGGGCGGGAGGCCTATCCGGGAGACATTTTTTACCTCCACTCGCGTCTTCTTGAGCGCGCCGCCAAGATGATTGGCCAACAGGAGGTGGCGCAGGAGATGAACGACCTGCCGGAAAGCCTTAAAGGAAAGGTCAAAGGGGGTGGATCGCTCACCGCGCTCCCGATCATCGAGACGCAAGCAGGAGACGTTTCTGCCTATATCCCCACCAACGTGATTTCGATTACCGACGGACAAATCTTTTTAGATACCAGTCTTTATAATCAAGGAGTTCGCCCCGCCATCAACGTAGGCATCTCCGTCTCCCGCGTGGGAGGAAACGCGCAGGTAAAGGCGATGAAGCAGGTGGCCGGAATGCTCAAAATCGATCAGGCGCAATACCGTGAACTGGAAGCTTTTTCAAAGTTTGGAGGCGATGTGGACGTTGTTACGGCAGCCACCATCGACCGGGGACGCAAAAACACCCGTCTCCTTGTGCAGCCGTTGCACGCCCCCATGCCTGTGGCGCAACAGATCGCCATTCTCTACTGCGGCACCCATGGTTTGCTCAGAGAGGTGCCGCTCGACTTAGTGCATGAATTTGAACATCAATTTCTTGCCGCCTTTATGTCAACTCCTGAATACCAAAAATTAGAAAAAGGCGTTCTTGACGACGATGTGTGCAAGAAGATTGAGCAAATAGCCGCCACGTTAGAAGGGGTGATGAAAAAGAATAGTTAGAGTATGACCTCGCTTAAGGAGATAAAAGGCCGTATCACGTCGATCCGGAACATCTGGAAGATCACTTCTGCCATGCGGATGATCGCCGCGGCAAAACTGCACCGTGCGCAGGGCGCTGTAGCCAATGTTTTCCTCTATGAGCAGCGGCTGCATGAGATGCTCTCTGCGCTTCTCTCTTTAGAAGGGGCGCTTGACTCTCCCTACACCCGCTCTCCAAAAGAGGTCAAAAGGGTGGCCATTGTTGCCTTCTCCTCCAATTCATCTCTTTGTGGCGCTTTTAACATGAATATATTAAGAAAGTTAAACGCGACGATCAAAGAGAACTTTTCTGACCTTCATACGGAGAACATCCTGATTTTCCCTGTGGGTCGAAGAATCCATGATGCAGCGCTCCGCGAGGGATATGCACCTCAGGGCGATTTTCACTTGATGGCCGAAAAACCAAACTACACCGATGCGGCCTCGCTCTCCCGTCGGTTAATAGAACTCTTTTGTACACATCAGGTTGACCGCGTTGTGCTTGTGCATAATCATTATAAAAGTATGTCCGTGCAGGTACCGACCGTGGAGACCTACTTGCCCTTTACCTTTCCAAAATGTGACCGGACAAAAAACGTTGGCAACTGGAAAATAACCCCCGATTTTATCCTCGAACCGTCGTTTGAACAACTGATCTCTTTGCTACTTCCCAAGGTTTTAGAACTAAAAATATTTACCACGCTGCTCGATTCATCAACAGCAGAACACGCCGCCCGCACCATCGCCATGCAAACGGCAACGGAAAATGCGGAGAAGCTGCTCAGCGACTTGACCCTTATCTACAACAAGAGTCGCCAACAAGCCATCACCAACGAGTTGTTGGATATGGTGGGCGGTGCGGCAAGGTAGATTCCTACGGAATGATACTCAAAACAAGGTCGGATGATCTTCCTCCATCTTTCTGAGGATGGCAGCGATGATGGTCTCTCTAAAGAAACGGGACTTTGATTGGATTTTGTACTTTTTAAAGAATCGGGACACCACCTCCATTTCCTTGTCGTTAAACAGGAGCACCTGCTTGTTTTTGCGCAACATACGCATGGCAGGAGGTGAAGCGTATTTAACCATTTTGTATTTCTTTAAAAAAATTTTTGCAAACTTAACGATTTTATCAAAAAATAACTACTTTTGCGCCGTCATGAATTGGAGAAATTTCAAATATCGTTGTAGCGTACGGACTGCACTCGTCCGACGATCGTCGTAGTCGACTATATATCGACTATATATATTTGTTTCCCAAATTTTTCACCCTTTTTTCTTATTAATAAAATGAATGTACGCATTCTTGTGGCCAATACCGGTCACATCATACATACACAAAAAATCTGCGAAATGATGTATATCTCCGCACAACAGAGAGGCACCGGAATTGCTACGCGTGCCCCGGAGTATATTGCAGAGAAGATGCAAAGCGGAAAAGCGGTCATTGCATTGGACGGTGACAAGGTGGTGGGCTTTTCCTACATCGAAACGTGGAGCCACGATCTCTTTGTGGCAAACTCGGGATTGATTGTCGCCCATGAGTATAGAAACCAAGGGTTGGCACGTAAAATTAAGCGTGCGATATTTGACCTTTCGAGAAAGCTATATTCAGATGCCAAAATATTTAGTATCACTACCGGGCTGGCTGTGATGAAGCTCAATACAGAATTGGGATATCGCCCGGTTCCTTTTTCTGAACTTACTGATGATGAGGAGTTTTGGGATGGATGTCAAGGATGTAAAAATTACGACATTTTGACGCGAAACAACCGTGACCTTTGCCTTTGCACCGGGATGCTTTTTGATCCCAAAGTGGAAGTAAAACCAACACCCAAGTTTATTCCCAAGTTTATTCCCAAGTTTTTTTATAGATATAGATGATGAAAAAAGTCCTCTTAGCCTTTAGCGGCGGCCTCGATACCTCCTTTTGCATCCCTTGGCTGATGCACGAAAAACAGATGGAAGTGCACACCATATTGGTGAATACGGGTGGATTCTCCCCGATTGAATTAGAATCTATCTCTAATCGAGCCAAACAATTGGGCTCAGCATCCCACCTTA
>WQYK01000074.1 GCA_009781275.1 Bacteroidales bacterium
ACGGTGGAGGAAGACGGCAGTATCTTATTCCGCATTGGTTTGGAGCAGGAGTATACGGCTTATAACGCCAGTACCAAGCCCGCCCGCTATGCAGTCGTCGAATTGTGGTACGCCAACTATACAAAGATGCAGAAAATATATCTGCGCCAAGGTGAAGGAGCCGACTTTCTGATGAGAACGCAAGACGCCGTCAACAGCGGCGGTTACAATAACGCTACCCGCCCGTCTGCCAACAAGTTTACGGTTTATAACCTGACCTCTTCGCCGCTAAACAAATCAGTGGGCACAAGAGGCGCTATACCTACCCAATATCCGTCTCAGATAGGCGCATACTTCCAATGGACCGGAAATACAAATGCCTACGCTCCCTTTGGCGGGATTAGCCCTATTCCTTCATGGCCGAGCAACACAGTTATTCCTGCCAACACCCCATGGAGTAGTAGTTATGAGACGTGTCCTGTCGGCTACCGCCGCCCCAAAGATACGGACGATCCAAACGGCCCTGTGATGAATTCCGAGATAAAGCAGTCGTTATGGGAAAAGCCGCAAATGGGCTATGGAAATAATGAGAGCAATATACTTTTTGGATACTATGCCGATGGTTTCTATGACCGGCGAAAGGTTGAAAGGCTTGGTGGGAGTGCTAATGCAAACGGATATGTTGCCGGAGATACCCCTGAGATGGCATGGGGCGGAAGGTTGTTCTATAACCCTGTAACCAATGCCAGCCTCTTCTTCCCGGTCGGAAAAGGTCGTAATTTTAATGACGGCGTCGTCCCTCCCTCTCTTACCTACGCGCACTACCAGACAAGTTCCGAGGGGTTTTCTGCGGGACGTGGCATGGCGCTACACTCAAGTAGCGGCGACGTGTTAATGAACGTTGTGAGTAAGAGCGCCGCCTACAATGTACGTTGTGTAAAGGAATAGAAATTTAAGATATGATGGTGGAAAAAAAAGAGAACTATACGATAAGTGAAGTCGCTGAGATGTTTGACTTGAGCGAGTGGACGATACGACTTTGGTGCAACAGATTTGATGTGTTGCAGTCGTCACCGGACGGCAGTGGAGAGAGGTTGTTTACACAGGAGAATGTAGACAAGGTGAGGAGGATTTGTTGCATGACCCGAAAGAAGAGGATGACGCTTGCGCGGGTGAAGAAGCATCTTGAGGAGGTGGGTAAGCCTGGTGTTGTTGGGCGATTTGATGGGGGGGATTGTGAGGGGTGTTTGGAGAGGAGGGACGGAGGTCTCTCGGAGTGAACCCCTCGAGATGACTTAGGTACGTAGGAAGTCGGAGAGGGCTTGGTTTTTTCCGACTGCGATGACGGACTCTTTTAAGGCGCTGACAAGCGCCTTTCTTACGTAGGTGTGTCCTACGGCCATGGTGATTTTGCGGTGGGCGTAGAGTTTGGCAAAGGGTTTGATCTGCTTGTGTTTCTCTTGTGGGATGTAGTCTATGGCCATGGCGGGAATCACCGTAAGGGCCGATGTGGCGTCAACCATGTGCATGAGGGTGTCTAACGAGCAGTTTGCAAAGTTATACTGCGACTTGATGTACTTAAGGGGTTGACACAATATCTTTAGCACTTGATTGCGCATACAGTTTCCTTCTGAAAGTATCAGCAGTTGAGAGACGTCCACTTCATTTACGTCTATACTGCTGCGTTGAAAAAGGTCGTTTTTGGGCGATACATAAAAGTAGAGCCTGTCTTCAAAAAGGTTGGTCTCCCTGATCTTTATCTGATATCCGCCCGAAAGGATGGCCACGTCGATTTTATCGGTACTCAAAGCGTCGATGATATCGGGGGTAAACATGTCACGGATGTCGAGTTCTGCTTTGGGGCATCTTTTTACAAATTCGGGGACCAATTTTGGTAACAGATAAGGTGATATAGTAGGGATGACGCCTAAACGCAACTTGCCGGAGAACTCTCCCTTGATGTCGTTCACCTTCTCTTTGGTGCCGTAAAAAGCGGCCACGGCGTCTTTAGCCTGCTCAAGCACCACTGCTCCCACTTCTGTAGTGGTGATGGGCTTGCTGCTGCGGTCTAATAGCGTCACGCCCAGCTCATCTTCAAGATTATTGACCTGCATGCTCAACGACGGCTGAGTGACAAAACAGCGTCCTGCCGCGGCTGAGAAACTGCCGTAATTGGCCACGGCAATAAAATATTCAAGCTGGGTTATAGTCATATCATTTATTTTTATACCGCGAAGTTAAAAATTGTTTTTAAAATGACAACATGATGAAATTTTGAAAACTTATTTTGTTTCTAAAGTTTTCTTGTTTACCTTTGCCGCTTCAAATTTTTATGGTTCATGGATATACGGGAACATATCATAGAGACAGCAATATCGCTCTTTTACTCAAGAGGTTGCAAAGCTATTACTATGGACGAAATTGCCTCAGAGGCAGGAATCTCCAAACGAACCCTCTATGAGCAATTCGCAGATAAGGAGGCTCTTTTAGAGGCCGGTATTCAGTGGTGGAACAAAAAGGGCCAAAAAGTGATGGAGGCGATTACCAAAGAGGCCGAAAACACATTGGACGTATTGCTCAAAATACACCACTACCAGTCGGAGCAGATGGTCAAGATGTCGATAGATTTGGTCTCCGACATCAAAAAATATTATCCGCAAGTATTTAAGAATACGATCCTCGCCTCCAGAGAGCAGCACCGCGCCAGATCCAAAGATTTTCTGTTGCGGGGACAGGCAGAGGGCATCTTTAGGGACGACATCAACATAGATCTGATTAACGATCTTTTTGAGATGATGTTCTTTTTTATACACGACAAAAACAGGGCGTTGGTACAACAATACTCATACGAGGAGTTTTTTAGATGCACCGCCATCTGTTACATACGCGGGATCTCTACAGAAAAGGGTCTCAACTATATAGACAAACACTACGCCAAAAAGTAAAGATATGACAACACGATTAAAGAAGACGGGATGGATGATGCTGTGTGCATTTTTCCCGATGATGGGGTGGGGGCAAAGTTCCGACACCTTGACGATTAACTTGGAGACCGCCTTGCAGGCGGCGCTGAGCGACAATCCGATGATTCAGATTGCCGATTACGAAATCCAACGGGTGGACTACTCCAGAAAAGAGGCGTGGCACGGGCTGATTCCCACACTAAGCGGTTCGGCGCAGTTGACCACTTATGCGCTTCCCTCCAAGATGAGTATGTTTGGAAACGTGATGGATAACCCCACCAACTATATGGCTTCGGGCACATTGACCCTCTCTCTGCCCATTGTGGTTCCCGCGTTGTGGAAGTCGATTCAACTGACAGAGGTGCAGATGCAATTGGCCAACGAGCAGGCGCGCGCCTCCAGAGTCACTTTGCGTAACGAGGTGACCAAAGCGTACTACCAGATACTGTTGGCGCAGGACTCCTACCAGGCGCTTCAGGAGGGTTATGGATTAGCCAGGCAAAATTATCAGGAGGCCAAGCAGCGATTTGATTTGGGGCTGGCGGCGGAGTATGATTATATACAGGCAGAAGTTCAGATGCAAAACCTCATTCCCACCTTAGCCCAAATCCAAAACGGTATTTCTCAGGCCAAATCGTTTTTAAAAGTGCTGATGGGCATCGATATATTGATTCCGATTAAGGTTGAGGGGCGATTAACGGAGTTTGAAAACAGCGTGGCGCTATTGTCAGGTTCGCAAACGATATCGTTGCACAACAACAGCGATTTGATACAATTAGGAATTCAACAGCAACTAATAGACAAACAGTTACAATTACAGCGCTCCATGCGTCTGCCCACCTTGGCAGGATTTGGAAGGTATGGCTTCAGCGGAACTGGCACTAAGGACGTTACGATCAATTTTGGCGGCATGCCCATGCAAATCGCAGCCAAGAACGAATGGTTTACCGATGGCATGTTGGTGGGGTTACAGTTGAACATTCCCATCTTTAGCGGCTTTACCAATACCATCAAAGAGAAGAAGATACAAATAACAGCAAGGACATTGGGCATTCAGCGCGCCTACGTAGAGGACAACCTTCATCTGCAGGTGACCGTGGCCATGGACAACATGAGAAAGGCTGTAGAGCAGATGGAAGCGGGCAAAAAGGGGATTCAGTTGGCGCAAAAGGGATACAACATCTCTCAGGAACGTTACAACAACGGCATGGGCACCATGCTGGAGCTTCGCAGCGCTTCTCAGGCCCTTACTCAGGCAAAACTTTCATATAATCAAGCTATCGCCGATTATTTAGTAGCCAAAGCGGACTATGAAAAGGTGATCGGACAACAATAGAATTAAATCGAAATAAGTAAAAAAAGTATATTATGAAAAAAATCAGTGTTTTAGCATTTTCAATCGCTTTGATGCTCACCGGATGCAACAGCGGCGGGCAGCAAGCGGTTACAGAAGAGGTTCAAGTCCCGCAAGTAAAAGTACAAACCGTTTATCTGCAATCGGTAGAGCAGGAGCAGATCTATACGGGCTCCATTGCTCCGTTTTCGAGAAACATGATTTCGAGCTATCAGGCCACCATGCGCATCGACAAAATCATGGTTGAGGTGGGCGATTATGTCACTGCCGGACAGTTGTTGGTAAGAATGGAAGAGACCAACTACCTGCAGGCAAAGATGCAAATCGAGAACCTAAAGGTTGATTTAGGTCGCGTGGAGGCGTTGTACCAAAGCGGAGGGGTCTCCAAGCAGCAGTTAGATCAATTAAAGGTGCAGTTGGGCGTGGCTCAAGAATCGTTGGACAATTTAGAGAAAAACACCTTTTTAAGGTCGCCGGTGAACGGCACCGTGACCATGCGCAATTTTGACAACGGCGACCTGACGGGTGGACAACCCATTTTACAGGTGCAACAACTGAATCCCTTAAAGGTATCGATCAACGTTCAGGAGGTCTACTATCCTTTGGTAAAGACACAGATGACCGCATCCATCCGTTTGGAGAGCTATCCCAACGAAGTGTTTGAGGGCAAAGTGCGGTTGGTCTACCCCACCATCGACCCCATCACCCACACCTTTACCACAGAAATTGTGGTGAATAACCGAGAGATGAAAATCCGCCCGGGCATGTTTGCACGCGTTGCATTCAACTTTGGAAGCGTAGAGCACGTGGTGGTTCCCGACGTAGCCGTGATCAAACAATCGGGCATTAACGACCGGTTTGTTTATGTATTAAACGACGACAACACAGTCACATACACCAAAGTGACGTTAGGACAACGGTTAGGAAACCGGTATGAAATATTGTCGGGCATCAACGACGGCGACCGCGTGGTCACCGCCGGCATGAACCGTATTGTGGATGGGTCAACGGTCGCGGTAATCCCGTAGGGGCGGGTTTCAAACCCGCCCCTACACGGGGGGCATTGTTGCGAAATACAAATCAAAATAACCAAAAATACAAATGAAAATATACGAAACCGCAGTCCGAAAACCGATCTCTACAATCCTCCTGTTCATTGGGGTGGTTGTATTGGGCGTGTTTTCATTAAATCGATTATCCATCGACCTCTATCCGGAGATGGAGATTCCGATGCTCTCTGTCATCACCTCTTATCCGGGCGCCAGCGCCGCCGACATTGAGCAAAACATTACGCGCAGGTTAGAGAATAATTTGAATACGGTGTCTAACCTAAAGAAGATCACCTCACGGTCTCAGGACAACATGTCGGTGGTGATTCTTCAGTTTGAATGGGGTACTTTTTTGGATGAAGCCTCTAATGACGTGCGGGACGCCTTGGGACGGATCGAAAGGTATTTGCCCGAGGGCGCCGATAAGCCCATGATCATTAAGTTCAGCACCAGCATGATGCCCATTATGTATCTATACGCCACAGCTGAGGAGAGCTACAACGGCCTCTATAAGTTGTTGGACGAAAAGATCGCCAACCCCCTTAACCGCATCGACGGAGTGGGCGCCGTGATGATCAGCGGAAGCCCCGTGCGCGAAGTACAGGTCAACGTAAATCCCCAAAGACTCGAAGCCTATAGCTTGACAATCGAACAGATCGGGCAGGTTATTGCACAGGAAAACAACAACATTCCCGCAGGCGCCATGGACATTGGGTCGGAGCGTTTGGCCATTCGGATACAGGGAGAGTTTACCGAGAGCTCAGAGATCAAAAATGTGGTGGTGGCCAACTACGGCGGACGGGAGATTCGTGTCTCCGACGTGGCTACTGTGGTCGATACCATCAAGAAGAAGACGGTAGAGGAGACCATCAACGGAGTCACAGGGGTACGGGTGATTGTTCAAAAGCAGTCGGGCGCCAATTCGGTGGCCATTGCAAAGGAGATCAAAGAGAACCTACCCGAGCTCATCAAAACGCTACCGCCCGACGTACATATTGGCGTCCTCTTTGACACCTCCACCTACATTACAGGCAGTATCGACAGCTTGACCGAAACGGTGATGTACGCCTTTATCTTTGTGGTATTGGTGGTGCTCTTCTTTACGGGACGCTGGCGCGCCACCATCATCATTGCGCTCACCATTCCGGTGTCGCTGGTAACGGGATTTATCTACCTGATGTTCTTTAACGGAACGATCAACATCATCTCGCTCAGTTCGCTCTCCATAGCGATCTGTCTGGTGGTGGACGACGCCATTGTGATCCTTGAAAATATTGTCAAACACATAGAGCGGGGCGCCCGACCTAGGGACGCCGCAGTTTACGGCACCAACGAGGTGTGGTTGGCGGTGATTGCCACAACCTTTACCCTGTTGGCCGTCTTTTTGCCCCTCACCTTGGTGGGCGGACTCCCCGGCATTCTCTTTAAGCAGTTGGGTTGGATCATATCGATTGTAACCACTTTCTCTACGGTAGCCGCCATTACGCTCACTCCCATGCTCACCGCAAAAATGTTGCGCTTTAAACCCGGGCACTCCTACAAGGGGATGGGGATTATCTTTAAACCGATTGATCGATTTTTGGATGGATTGGACAACGCTTACGCGCTCTTGCTCACATGGGCGGTGCGCCACCGCACGGTGACGATTGTGGGTGCGATTCTGATCTTTATCTCAAGCCTGATGTTGCTCTCGCAAGTGCCCACCGACTTCCTTCCCAATTCGGACAGCGGACAAATAAATGCCACGTTAGAGTTGCCCGTAGGGTCCAATTTGGAGCAAACCACAGCCATTGCCCACCGGTTAGAGGCGATATTTGTAGAAAAGTGTCCCGAAATTCAGACCATCTCTGTAAGCTCCGGAGCAGACGATCGGGCGGGTTTTGCCGCCCTCTTTGGCAACAGCGGCACAAACGCCTTTAGCTACATGATTATTTTGAATGACTTACATGAACGTAGAAAAAACAACCAGCGCGGAATAGAGGAGGTGGCAGAGGTGATGCGTAACGAGATTGCCAAGTTTCCGGAGGTGGTCAAATCTTCTGTCTCCACCGGCGGCGGTGGCGGCGGCATGATGGGAGGCGGCAACGTAGAGGTAAAGGTGTTTGGATACGACTTTGAAGAGACCACAGCCATTGCCAACCAATTGGCTGATAAGATGCGAGAGATAGAGGGCGCACGGGACGTTGCCATTAGCCGCGAGGATATGAAGATGGAGTTGGAGGTCGATTTTGACCGCGA
>WQYK01000075.1 GCA_009781275.1 Bacteroidales bacterium
TGCGTCACCTCAGAATATTGCTCGTCACCCTCAGGAATATGTCGTTGCACAACGTGGGGTTGCAGGCGGCCGCCTTTACTTTTTTTACCATGGTGGCCATTGTCCCTTTTATAGCCGTGGCATACGCCATTACCAAAGGGTTTGGATTCTCTGTAGAGCTTGAGTCCCTTATCTACGCCAACTTTAGCGAGCAGGAAGAGATTGTTCAGTGGGTGCTCACATTTGCCAATAACCTTTTGAATACCAGTAAAAGCGGACTGTTTGGCATCATCGGATTCATCACATTCTTTTGGTCGGTGGTATGGGCGATGATTAGTGTGGAGCAGGCTTTTAACCAAATCTGGCAGGTGAAAAGCAATCGTTCAATTTTATATACAGTATCGGTCTATATTGGATTGATTATTTTGTCACCCGTTGTCATTGGAGGTTTTTTTGTGATTCCTTTGGGCTATAACTATCTAATTCAAACCACCGGATTACAGTTTGCCATTCTCAGTCCTTTCAAGCCTGTTGTGGTGTGGCTGCTCCATTTTGTCTTTTTGGCTACGTTTATTTTTATGGCATATAAATTGATACCAAGTACAAAAGTGCGGAGCAAACCTGCTCTCCATGCAACCGTTCTTACCACCCTTGCTTTTATGGCTATTCAGATGCTCTATGTAGAGACACAACTATTTGTTTCAAAGTTAAATGCCGTATATGGCGCATTTGCGGCCATACCGTTCTTTATGGTGTGGATGAACATGAATTGGTTTCTGATTTTACTTGGCGCAGAATTTTCTTATACTTTTCAAAATGACGACATCAAAACAACTATCTAAAAACGCCGTTGACTTCATTGACGATGAAAAGTTACATCGTTTGATCAACGAGACCCGCGAAGACCTTGGTCGTACACGCGAAATTGTACAAAAAGGCGTGCAAAAAGAGGCGCTCACGCTTGAGGATACGGCAGCTTTGTTGGCGGTCACATCATCTGATGGGGTTGCAGAGCTGTTTGAATCGGCTAAAAGCTTAAAAAAGGCGATCTATGGAAACCGAATAGTGCTCTTTGCTCCTTTATATATTGGGAACTACTGTGTGAATAACTGTACCTATTGCGGATTCCGCAAATCGCTGCGTTCTACGGTACGACGTACCCTCAGTGACAATGAGTTGATTGCTGAAGTGGCGCAATTGCAGCGCGAAGGGCATAAGCGCTTGATTCTGGTCTACGGAGAGCATCCGCATGAATATACGCCCGAATTTATCGCCCATACGGTAAAAGTGTGCTATGGGGTTAAGACAGAGCACGGAGGAGAGATTCGGCGCGTAAACATCAACGCAGCTCCCCTATCCGTGGAGGGTTTTAAAACGGTCAAAGAGGCGGGGATCGGCACTTTTCAAATCTTTCAGGAGACCTATCACAAAGAGAGTTACAACAAATACCACCCTATTAATACGGTAAAAGGGGACTATATGTGGCGATTGAATGCCATGAACCGCGCCTTTGAAGGAGGATGCGACGACGTTGGGTTGGGGGCCCTCTTTGGACTCTACGATTGGCGGTTTGAGGTGTTGGGGTTGGTGGCGCACTCCCTGTATCTACAGCAAAACTATGGCGTGGGGCCCCATACCCTCAGTTTTCCCCGCATCAAGGCGGCGCACGGGGTAAAAGTAGATTCGCAATATCAAGTTACCGATGAACAGTTTAAGCGATTGGTGGCCATCCTGCGCCTTGCCGTGCCCTATACCGGCCTCATCATGACTGCGCGGGAGTCGCCTGAGGTTAGGGATGATGTGATTGAGTTTGGAGTCTCTCAGATTGACGCAGGCACCCGCTTGGAGATCGGAAGCTATCAGGAGCCTCGGGGCGGCGAGCAGGAGTTAAAGAGGGAGCAGTTCAAGATAGGTGATACGAGGGAGTTAGACGAAGTGATCAGATGGTTGCTTCAAAGAGACTTCATTCCCAGTTTTTGCACCTCCTGCTACCGGTTGGGACGTACCGGAGTGCACTTTATGGAGTACGCCATTCCCGGATTTATTGGTAAGTTTTGTACCCCCAACGCGCTTCTCACTCTGGCAGAGTATTTAGAAGATTACGCCTCTCCTGAAACCAAAATAGCAGGATATGAACTTATCAACAGAGAGTTGGCTATTTTTCCACAGGGAGATTTCAAGTCAAAAATTGAGCAGAGAATCGACCAAGTCAAGTCAGGAGAGAGAGACCTTTTATATTAGTACACACAAAACGATGCATACAGAGCAGGACAGAAAGCTGATTATCGGCAAATATGAGGAGCTTAAGAAAGCCAGTATGAGGAGGTGTTCCACTCCAGAGGATTACCAGACTGTGTTGCGTGCATTTGAATTTGCCGACGAGGCCCATAAAGAGGCAAGGAGGCATTCGGGAGAGCCCTATATCATTCATCCGATTGCGGTGGCCACCATTGTGGTAGAAGAAATTGGTTTGGGGTGTAAATCGATTGTGACCGCTTTGCTTCATGATGTTGTGGAAGATACTGATTATACGGTCGAGGATATTCAACGCCTTTTTGGAGACAAAATAGCATCTTTGGTAGAGGGATTGACCAAAATCAACACTGCCTTTGGCGCCAACCTTTCGGAGCAGGCAGAGAACTTCAAGCGCATTTTGCTTACTATGGGCGACGATATCCGAGTGATTCTGATCAAATTAGCCGATCGTCTCCACAATATGCGCACCATTGAATTTATTCCGGAGCAAAAGCGGGCTAAAATATTGAGCGAGACAATGTATATTTTTGTGCCATTAGCTCATCGTCTTGGATTATACGCGATTAAGTCAGAGATGGAGAATATATGGTTTGCATACACGCTTCCCCACGAAAATGCTGAAATCATGGATAAACTGTCTGTGATTACGGCGCAACGCGGCGACGCCATTGATCGGTTTGCAGGGCCCCTCTCCGATGTCCTTTCCGATATCGGATACAACTACACCATCTCCAAGCGCATCAAAACGCCCTACTCAATATGGTGTAAAATGCAGACCAAAGGAATTCCTTTTGATCAGATTTACGACATTTTTGCCCTTCGTATTGTGTTTGATCCTTTTCCGGACAGCGATGAACGTACACAATGTTTTCGGATCTATACGAGCATTACCCAAAATTGGCTCTCCAAAAGCGACCGTATCCGCGATTGGACCAACAAGCCCAAATCAAACGGGTACGAAGCGTTGCATTGCACCCTGATGGGACCACATGGTAATTGGATTGAGGTACAAATCAGGACTAAACGAATGGACGCCATTGCCGAGCGCGGAGTTGCGGCTCATTGGGCTTATAAAGACAACTCTTCGCATGAGAACGAGATGGACCATTGGTTAGAGATGGTCAGGGAGGTGCTGGAAAATCCGGACGCCAATGCGCTTGAATTTTTAGACCGGTTTCATACCGGACTGCTCTCTCCCGATATCTACGTCTTTACTCCTAAAGGCGAAACACGGACCATGCCCAAAGGAGCCACCGCCCTTGACTTTGCCTACTTTGTGCACTCAGCCATCGGGAACAGGGCGATTGCCGCTAAAGCCAATCACAAGCTGGTTCCCTTAAGCTACCAATTGCAAACAGGCGATCAGATTGAAGTGATTACTGCGGATTCGCAACAGCCCCAAAGAGAATGGTTGGAGTTTGTGAAGACACCCAAAGCACGGACAGCCATTACCGAATTTTATAAGGCTGAGGTGACCGACCATGTAAAAAAGGGGCAACAGATATTGGAGCAAAAACTTCTGGAGCTTGGCGTGCCGCTTCATGCAAGGGTGTTGCGTAAATTGATGGATGCTTATAACCTCAAAAACAGAGATGCACTTTACAGCCACATTGGAGCCGGCATCATCGACCTCTCCGATCTGCAGAAAGTATTGAAACAGAATAAATCGGAGCGAAAAGTTTCATATTGGGGATTGATATTTCCCATAAAGTATTTCCAACAGCAAGGAAATGAACCAGAATCAGATGAAATTCAGGAAAATAGTGATTTTTCAACGAATACAAAAGAGAGCACAGATGCCAAAAAGCTCTACTCTTTAGAAGAAGATCCCGTAGCCAAGACCCTATCCTATAGAGTTGCCAATTGTTGCCGCCCTATTCCCGGCGATCAGGTGATTGGTTTTTTGCAGGGAGACGGCGAAGTGCTTGTCCATAAAAAAACGTGCTCCACAGGGATTCAGGATGCTGCCCGCTTTGGAAACAGGATTATCAATGCAGAGTGGAAGCAGCACACATACAACTCGTTCCTGGCACGTATAGCACTCAGGGGTATAGATCGGCTTGGTATACTTAACGACATTACCCAGTATGTAACACTGGTACTCAACATCAACATCCGTAAAGTGATTATTGAGACTCACGACGGAATTTTTGAAGGACATATTGACCTTTATGTACATAACACCAAAGACTTAGAAAGATTGATGAAAAATATTCAAGAAATTTCCGGCGTGGAATTTGTTCTACGAACCGACATTAAGGAAGAAAAGACATGAAAAAAATCCCTCTAATCCTGTTATTGATTTGTATTGGATATGCGCTATTTTCGCCCTCATGCGCCAATACAACCACCCCACCCAGTGGAGGACGAAAAGATACGTTACCTCCCATTTTGGTGCGGACAACGCCTACTTACAATTCCGTAAATTTTTCGGGTAAGCGAATTGATATCAAGTTTAATGAATACATTAAACTGACCGATATAACCAATCAAATATACCTCTCTCCTCCCCAGGCAAAACGCCTGAAGGCTGAGGTACGTGGTAAGTCGGTGGTGGTCACTTTTCCCGCTCCGCTTGATACCAACGCCACCTATACCGTTTACTTTGGCAATTCGATCGTGGATAATAACGAAGGAAACCCTTACGGCCCTTATACCTTTAGTTTTTCAACGGGAAGCGTCATTGACTCCCTTCTCTTTTCGGGTTATGTAGTAGATGCAAAGACGTTGCTTCCTTTAGACAATATCAGCGTGATGCTCCACACCCAGGAGAGCGATACAACCATCTACAAAACGCTCCCACGTGCTATGGCCAAAACGGATTTGTGGGGTTATTTTGCTGTATTAAATTTAAAGGAGCTTCCTTACGGTGTATTTGCTGTTGAAGACGTGAACAGAAATAATAGATATGATGACAACAATGAGATGGTTGCTTTTTTAGAAGAACCATTTATTCCTAAAGCAGTAATGGTTGCAGATAGTTTTGCCCTTGAGCGTATCGACCCTAAGGATACGCTAAAGATGCTTGCCCGCCCTGTTGAGCGAACTTTGTATCTTTTTAAGGAGGCGCCAAAGCGTCAGGTTCTGCGAGAAAAGGCACGGCCGCACCCACGACACTTTTATTTTACCTTTAGTGCGCCCCTGGCGCAAATTAATTCCATAGAGATTGATGGCGTAGATTCTTTGTCATTGATTTGTGAACACTCATTCCGTAAGGACACCATCCGCTACTGGATCACCGATTCCCATATTCCCGATACCCTTAAAGGAGTTGTCAACTATATGAAGACCGATTCGCTTAACGCACTCTCTCCTGGTGAGGAAAAATTTACGCTTCTTCTCCCCAAGGAGAACCAAGACACTTCTAAAGTATTAAAGATTAATGTTACCTCTCAACCTGAGTTTGTGGAACAAAAGGGGATTCTTTTCTCTTTTCATGCATATCCTGTTGAACTTAAAATAGATAGCGTCTTTCTTTCTTACAAAGGCGCCCGGGATGAAGTGATCAAAGTTCCCTTCTCTTTTCTGAAAGACTCTTTAGACGGATGTAAATACTCCTTAATGCCCGAAAAATGGGTGCCTGCCGCCTCTTATGATTTGAACATTCCCCGGAATGTTTTTAAGGATGTCTATGGACGTGGCAACGACTCTTTGGTTCATAAAGTCACCCTTCCTGAAGCCGATCAAAAGGGATCGATTACTTTAAAATTTGAAGGAGGCATTGGTATGTACATTGTTGAACTCTTGGATAAAACACGTGAAAAGGTACTGAGGACCGTGCATATTCCTTCGGATGGAAAAGGAGTGTTCCCATACCTTGCAGATGGTGAGTATGTAATTAGAATTACTGAAGACAGTAACGGTAACGGAGTGTGGGACACCGGCTCCTTAGACCAACGGATACCACCGGAGCGGGTTCGCTTTTTCAGGCTATCCAATGGTGTAGATTTGATCGAGATCAAAAATATGCTCGAACTTGAACAGAATATTGAAATTGAAGAACTATTTAACTATGACGCCAGACCGATCGTTCCCACAAAAACCAAAAGGTAATCTCTGTCTCCTTTTTCTTTTGGCGAGTCTCTTTTGTTGTATGCCCCTTAAAGCACAACACTTGGTCGGGGTGCGTGGCGGTCTTAATTTTTCCGGAATCAACTTTCCGTATAACGATGATCCAGTACGTATTACAACTCTGACAAATTTTTCTCTCCTCTATACCTATTACCACCCGATGTGGGATCTTTTTCCCTACTTTGGCCTGCAAACGGGCGTCACGTATTCGGAACAGGGATTTGCTTCGCTCCATTTTTTTCGCGAGCATCATCCTGATTTACTTGATACAACACGCTATAAAGTTCTTACGATTCCGGTTGTCTCCCAGTTTCATATCGATTTTTGGAAAATGCGCCTCTTGGTCAATTTAGGAGCCTTTGGAGGATATCGACTGAGCGCAAAGGAGTCCTTTTACACCCGTGCAGGTGAGAAAGTTAATCGGGATTACGTCTATGATTGTTACGACACCAGACCCGACTACGGTTTCATTGGCGGCGGAGGGCTTGCTTTTCGCATGAAGCAGTTTGAACTCCACTTTGAATGTAATTATCAATACTCACTCTCGATGTTGTACAGTCCGAGAAAATATAGTAATGCTACCTATATCTACGTCTATCCCAATCAATTGACCTTCTCTTTGGCGTTGCATTATCAATTGTTTAAATGAGACGCAAAACCAATTCCGTACATGTAGGCTGCCTAACGATAGGAGGAGCCATGCCGATTGCGGTACAAAGCATGTGCAATACGCCCACACACGATGTGGAGGCCTCTTTTGCGCAATGTATCCGTCTGCATAACGCCGGCGCCGATGTGATTCGACTCACCACGCAGGGCGTAAAAGAGGTGGAGGCGCTTTCCAAAATTAAAACGCTTCTTCGCGCACAGGGCATTCAAACGCCGCTCGTTGCCGACGTCCACTTCTCGCCTCAAGTGGCCATGGCCGCCGCCGCTGTTGCCGATAAAGTGCGCATCAATCCGGGCAATTTTGCTCACAATGCAATAGAGGGGAGAAAACGATTTCTCCAACTACTCGAACTATGCCGTTTGCATCGCACCGCCTTGCGCATTGGGGTTAACCACGGGTCGTTGGGAGAAGACGCCTTCTCCCGTTTTGGGGATACGCCGCAAGGCATGTCGTACTTAGCCATGCAGTGGCTGACGATGTGCAAAGAGGCTGATTTTGACCAAGTGGTGGTATCGATGAAGTCGAGCAATACAAAGGTCATGACTGCCGCCTACCGCCAA
>WQYK01000076.1 GCA_009781275.1 Bacteroidales bacterium
ATGTCGTACTTAGCCATGCAGTGGCTGACGATGTGCAAAGAGGCTGATTTTGACCAAGTGGTGGTATCGATGAAGTCGAGCAATACAAAGGTCATGACTGCCGCCTACCGCCAATTGGTAGCCGACATGGATGCGGCGGGAATGAGCTATCCGCTACATTTAGGCGTTACCGAGGCGGGGAACGGACGTGAGGGGCGTATGAAAGGAGCTGTTGCCATCGCCACCCTGCTTCATCAGGGATTGGGCGACACCATTAGGGTCTCACTCACCGAACCGCCCGAAAACGAAATTCCTGTGGGGAGGGCGATTGTGGATTATATTCAAAAACATCCTATCCCTACCCTGTTCTCTTACCGTCTGCCCTCTGTAGAAGCGCTCACCATTGCCGCTTCCTGTGACATTGGGCCGCTTTTGTTGGATGAAACGATTTCCGACGTCGTCATTGACGCCGAAATTAACGGGAAAAAGATGAGTCAAGAGGAGACCGAGGACTTTGCAGCCGACTTGCTGCAAGCTACGCGCCGCCGTTTCTCCAAGACCGAATACATTGCCTGTCCCGGTTGTGGCCGCACCCTTTTTGATTTGGAGAAGACACTCCAAGAGGTGAAAGCGCATACCGCTCACCTCAAAGGACTTTCGATTGCTGTGATGGGGTGTATTGTCAACGGTCCGGGCGAGATGGCGGACGCCCATTATGGCTATGTAGGTGCGGGAAAGGGAAAAGTGACGCTCTATCGCGGGAAAGAGGCAATGCTGCACAACATTCCGCAGGAAGAGGCGGTGGCGGCTTTGTTGCGATTGATTGAGGAAACCCCAACAAATCAAGATTTACCACTTTTTTTCTAAAATCGGATATCGCTGTGTGACTAACCGGGTAAGAGCAACTGCGCGATAATTGTTATCCCATTTTTCCCCAAGCCTCACCATGATGATTTTCTTTTCGGGGTCAACAAATAAATATTGGCTCATAATGCCAAATGCATAAAATTGAGGTGAAAAATCGATGACTACCCAGTGATATCCTGTGGGCGTGTCTGTATTCTTAAACTTACGAACATCGTAATGGACAAACGCCGACTCTTTTGCAAAATTCAAAGCGCTAATAGAATCGGTAAAACGATAAGCGCCAGTAGAATCGCGTTCATGCCAACCACGTTCGTTACTGTACCAATACCCAAGATTGCCGTCGTGGCGCTGTTATAGTCATGTAGTTCGCCGGGGTCTCGATAAAACGTTAATTTTTTAATAATGCCTAATTGATTCCGACCGTAAAATAGACGTGCCATATCCTTGAAAGGACTGGTGTACGATTGGCCGTAAGGTATCGCCTTTGATAACCTGTATTAATCGTACATTGACCAAGGAACTATCTATGGCAATCGGAAAATAAAATTTATCTTCTCCGGCTTTAATTTTAGCCTGTGTCTATTTGAAATAGAGGAAAAATCAGCGCACCTACCTCGCCGCTATAGCAAAAACAGGCAAACTTTCGTGCCCATCATCATCTACGCTTTGAACAGCAAAGAAATAGTTATCCTTGCTTAACGGTAGGGCGATGCGCGTATCGGCAATAAATATCTTACGTTCCCACGTTGAAACATCTGTCTTGCGCACCAACACATAATATCCCTTAGGCGTTTTGCCCTGCTGCGGCGGTTGCCACGATATTTCGATGATGTTGGTCAGGCGGGAAGCGTTGTCTATCCTGACATTTTGAGGTGCAAAGGGGGCCAGTGCCAAATTGAACGCCGATGCAAGGTTGACGCCCGTATTTTTGCGCAGGTACTCCCAATCGATCCCCCATGGCATATCTCCATAGCGGATTCCATCGCGCTCAGTTACATCCCGATGGGTGCGGTCGTAGTTTTCGTTGACTTCGGTAAGACGCACGGCTGTAAAGCCTTCGCGTGAAAATGGGGTGTGGTCGCCGCCGCGCCCAAAGCGGTCGTTACGATATATCAGTTGTACGGTGATATTGTCTACGTAACGCTCTCCCACCTCTTTTATGTAGCGCGCCAACTGACGTGAGGGACTGTCGTTTTCGGCTGAATTGTAAACGCGTTGTTGCCGTTGTGCATCCGTCTCGACTGCAGGAATCCCTTCGGAAAAAATCCGCACTGTGGTGTTGTCGTGCGTAGCCGTCTCGCTCCCTTCGGCATTTGCAATCATATCGTTGTTGATGATGGCGACGACGTTCCACTTCTCTTGGGCAGCTATCTTAGCCATGTGTCGCGCACCCCAAAGTCCATGCTCTTCACCTGATAAAAGCATCAGCTTAACTGTTGCGCCAAGTGGTTGTTGGGACAACAATCGGGCTATTTCCAAAAGAGCCGCCACGCCGCTGCCGTCGTCGTTGGCTCCGGGGGCAAAGGCGGCAGGGTCGTTGTTGTTGCCGCCGCGACTGTCGTAATGGGCTAAAAGGGCAATCACGCGCGAATCGCTTCCGTGAATGGTCGCCACAACGTTCGCAAGCTCCAATTCGTTTTCCGAACGTGGAGCAGTGGCTTTATAGGTCACATTTTCAACAGACATCCGTCCGTTTGAGCTGCTTGCGTATTCTGCCAGTCTATTATAAAGATAGCGAGCTGCCGCTCCAATGCCCTGATTGGGGTCTGTTTGGGAGCTGAGGTTATTGCGGGTGTGGAATCCGACTAGGTCGTCAATCGTTTGCTTCATGTTTGCAATCGAAATTTGATTTACGGCGTGGCTTATGTTTGCATCGCGATTGTCTATCACCTGTCCCCATACGAGGGACGGTAGAAGGATAAAGAGAATTAATAAAGATTTCATAGTTATATAATTATAGTAATGATACAATCATTTCACACGAGGCAATGATTTGCCCTTTACACTCCACTTTAGCTTTCACCAAAATCATATCTCCCAACTCCTCAATCAAATCGACGGAGGTGATGAGTACATTGCCCGCATCGGGCGGCGCTTCCACTGAGAGGCGCTTAATAGCGCCAATCACCCCTACCCTTACAGCTCCCGTCCCTCCTGACCCATGCAGCGCTAAATAACCCATGCGGGCAGCGGTTGTTTGCGCCATATTCTCTATCAAACCCGATGCAGAGAGTTTGTTGTTGGAGATAAACAATCCGTCCGGCGCTATGGTGTATGATGTTTGGGTGAGTTGACGGTCACAATGGAGTAGCGAGTCAACCATCACCATCGGCGGGCGCTGAGGGATCAGGGTCTCTATGGGGATAAGGTTGGGTTGCACGGACGCAAAGATAGTTCAAAAAAAGTCCGAACAAGCATCATGATCGGCAAAATATTGTTTTGGGGTCAGGCCGCACAAAGATTTAAAATCGCTGATCAAATGCGATTGGTCAAAGTAGCCGCTTTGGTACAACAAGTCGATCATATCTAAATCCGCGTTTTGCTGTTTTTGGAAGATGGCATATTGAAAACGAATGATTTTCAAGTATTGCTTTGGGCTTATTCCTACCTGTTGGGCAAAAACCCTTTCAAATTGTCTTCTGGACAAACAAGCCTCCGAAGCCATTTGACTGATTGGGACACTTCCAAATGATTGCCTGATCAATTCAACAATGTGATCTATTCGTTGAAACTCAAAATCGGCAAAATCTGTTTTCAATAAACTCCATAGATAGCGCTCTGCGATGTGCACCCGTTGATGAAATGTGGTTGCTTGGCCCATCTTCTCTTCCAGATCGCGACAAGTTTGCCTGTTGGTGATGTATTGCAAAGGAACATTCTGATTACAGATCTCATGCAACGGAAACTTGAAAAATTGCATCAATCCCTGAGGTTGAAAAACGATGGAAAAGACGGACAAATCGCCCGTCAATTCCATGTCGTAAAAGTCATTCTGATGCCCGTACAGCGCCACATTGTGGGATAGATATTTGTTGTTGGTTAATATTTTGGGGCGGGTCGTAAAGTAGAACAACAATTCGGTTAAGCCTGTGGGCGTAATCCTTTGGATACACTTTTCGCCTTGATCCAAACTATTCTCAATAGCCCAAAACCGTTTGATGTAAGGGGCTAAAATACTTGAAGGTGTGGCAAAATGGACGGGCATGGTTATGGCTTATTCATACAGTCCGATTTGATTGTTCTCGGAATCGGTACAAAGGGCAAAATAGCCCTTTCCCTCTGCTTCGATTTTTGTCTTCGGAATCACGACTTTACCTTGCTCCTGCTCTATCCGTAAAATGGTGGCTTCTATGGTATCGGGAACAACAAAGCTCACGATTGCCCCATTTGGAGCAGGTTTGGCATAAGGCGAGAAGACAACAGTGTTCATTTTCTTTTGTTTTTAGTGATGATATTGACTGCAAAATTGGCGTTTAGTTGTTCCACAACATTGTATAAATGCGACATGGTCATTTATTCCTCGCAATACAACCTTCCCCCTTCCATTCGCACCACATTTACCTCTGTACCTTTGGTAATCATGCCATACTCGGCGCTGGCTTCGTATAATTTGTTGTTGATGATTACTTTTCCGGCAGGCTTGAGGTCGGAAAAGACGATGGCTTTGCTTCCGATAAGGGTTGTTTCGGCCATTGGGACGCCTACAAATCCTTTCTCGCCATCCAATTCGGTTCTGAGCGCTATGGCGTTGAACAGACGTGTGGGGTAAATTCGATTGACCAGCCAGAGGAGCATGGCCATGGATAGAAAGCCCGAAATGCTCACTACGGAGATGGGTTTAACCAACAGTCCCCAGTTAAAGGGGCCGGGAAATCGGAAGATGCTCATGTCGATCATGGCCAACATTAAGCCGGCGCCAAAAAGAACGATTCCGGTGATGCCCAGGAAGCCGAATCCGGGCGTCACAAAGATCTCGATGAGGATGAGCGCAAGTCCCGCAATCACAATCAGGATTTCCCAATACTCGGCAATACCTTCTAAGTAAAGGGGCAGGAAGTAGAGGAGTGCGGCTGTTACTGCGGCAATCAACGGAAAACCGATTCCCGGCGATTGCAACTCAAAATAGATGCCCCCGATGATGACCATGATCAATAGTCCCTGGATGATGGGAAGGAGAAAAAAACCTATGATGCGGTCTAATGCGGTGGGTTTGTACTCTTCAAAACGGTACTCTTTGACCCCAAGTTTGGCAATGACTTCTGTGATGTTTTGTGCTTTTCCCTCGCAATAATTGTTGGCAATGGCTTCTTCCGGGGTAAAGTTGAGCACGTTGGCGCTGTCTTTGCCCACCATCGCCTCTGCAATAGCCGGGTCACGGCGCCATACTTCGGTGGAGTCGCCGTTTTTAACTACCCACTTTTTGCCTTGCGCCTCGGCGGTTGCGCGCATCATGGAACGCATAAAAGACTGGTATTTCTCCGGCATCACCTTGCCGCTTCCATCCACCACAGAAGCTGACCCAAAGGTGGCGCCCGCACTCATGTAGACGCTATCGCAGGCGATCGAAATCAACGCTCCGGCAGAGGCGGCCTGGTTGTCAATAAAGGCAATGATCGGAACTTTCTGATGCAGAATGGCTGTACGCATGCTGTCAGCGGCGTTTAATGCGCCTCCATAGGTGTTAATCTGCAAAATGATGTAATCGGCATTGAGCTCATTCGCTCTATTGAGCCCTTTGATCAATGTTCTTTGTGAGGCTTGATGGATTTCCTGCTTAATCGCGATTTTATATATTAACGGAAGTTCCTCTCCACTACAAACTTCCATGCCACTCAAAAGCAGCAAAGTGGTGAGGATAAAGGCGATTCTCTTCATACTTTTCAAATTTATAGTTACAAAGGTCTAAAAAAATCTGTAATCATCACACAATGTTTCAAGATAATTTTGTACTTTTGCAAATCGAAATAATATTTTTTAACTAATAATATTTATAAATTACAATGAAAAAGAGATTTATTTGTACCGTATGCGGTTATGTACACGAAGGAGAAGAAGCTCCTGACTTTTGCCCTCTATGCAAACAACCGAAATCAAAATTTAAAGAGGTGGTAGAATCAAGCGGCGCCATGCAATGGGCAGACGAGCACCGTTTGGGTGTTGCCAAGGATGTAGACCCTGTAATTGTTGAAGGGTTAAAGGCTCACTTTAACGGTGAGTGTACCGAAGTTGGCATGTATTTAGCCATGAGTCGCCAAGCTGATCGTGAAGGCTATCCCGAAGTGGCCGAAGCATACAAGAGAATCGCATGGGAAGAAGCAGAACATGCTGCCAAATTTGCAGAACTGTTGGGCGAAGTGGTTTGGGACACCAAAACCAACCTCAAGGCAAGGGTCGAGGCAGAACATGGCGCCTGCGCCGATAAAAAGAGAATCGCCACATTGGCTAAACAGTTGAATTTAGACGCTGTTCACGACACCGTGCACGAGATGTGCAAAGACGAGGCGCGACACGGACAGGTTTTTGAAGGCTTATTGAAGCGTTTTTTCTCGTAATTATTACTTATCAGTATAATTTTCAGCCAACTCATCTCCATATGGGTTGGCTGTGTTTTTTATCTTGTTCCCATTACACCGTGATACACCGCTTTTCTAAGTGTCCCCTGCGGGTCATCTCCGCTGTACTCCCAATACATGTCAATCCCATCCAATCCAAACTCTTGAAGCACCCTTTGGCAATCGGCTGCAAAAGCTAAACGATTATTCTCATCAGCAGCCATTTCGCTAAAACGTCCACTACCCCATCCGCCTATCGAAAGCAATATTTTTAACGACGGCTTTTGTCTCTTTAGTTCCACAATATGTAATCGGGATCGGGCATGATGGAACTCCAGGAGGTGACGTAAGCAAGCACAACAGGGTTGCTTTGCGGCTGCTGCTGGGCAAAGAGGGTGCCTGAGAGTAAAATGATAAATAGAGGAAAAAATTTTTTCATAACAGTTGCATGGAGGAAAATTAATTTGAAAGAACAAGCTTAGATCCATAAGGAATACTAAAAGATTGTTGGAATGTGATTAGAGGAGCTTGTGCAGTAATTGTCCCATATGTAACATTAATATTATTCATACTAATAATCTTGGAAGCATTCATTGACAAAGTAGCATTATTATTGATAGAAACATTTGAGGCAAATATCTCGGTACCGGAAAGAGGTGTATTTGACGTAACCGTTTGATTGTTAAAATAAATTATTGAAGATGCAGCATTAAGAGCTGCAGCAGCATTGACAACCCCGTAACCCATTTGTGGATTCCAATTTCCGTCTTGAAGCCCCGGCGTTGGTAGGTAGCTATAGAACCCACTTCTTGCCTTACGTGCGGTAGAACGTATAACAGTAGCTACCTGCATTTGAGTAAGATCAGGATAAACAGATAAAAGCAAGGCTGCAACGCCAGCTACCTGGGGTGCAGCAGCGGAAGTACCTCCAAAAAGTCCTGTGTATGCATCAAAGTTAGTTCCTGAAGAAGGAAGATATGTGCTAGTGTTGTGTTAACCTTCAAGTGACGGATATAATCGCTTCAATTTTATACGGGCATCTGCAGTAGAAAACTGCCAATTTATTTTACATTTTTTGTTGTTTCCTGACTTCGTCAATGC
>WQYK01000077.1 GCA_009781275.1 Bacteroidales bacterium
TGACAGGCACGTATTCTAACCAAACTGAACTACCGAACCAGGTTATTTGGGGCTGCAAATGTACGCATAATTTTTGATCATGCAAATCTTTTTTCTCTAACGGAAAAAGCTAAAATGGACATTACCGTACTTTTTCATTTTATGGAATCCCTCAGTCTCAGTAAAATCAAAAGACCCGGGGTGTTCTAAAATAAAGAAACCGCAAGGGCGGAGCAGTTGCTTTTCAATGATTTTTTTGGGCAGGTTCTCAAGACCTTGCAGGTCAAAGGGCGGGTCGGCAAAGATGATGTCGTAAGTTTGAGAACAGATGTCGATAAAATCAAACACATTATGTCGAACTACACGGATTGCGTTAAGATTTAATTGCTTAGATGTGCTTTTGATAAAAGAGGCGTGTTGGGGATTCATCTCAACGCACGTTACATCAGGGCAGCCGCGGGAGGCAAATTCAAAACTAATGCTGCCGCTGCCTCCAAAAAGGTCAAGGACCTTTACTTGTTCCAGGTCGAAATCGTTAAGCAATACATTAAAAAGGCCCTCCTTGGCAAAGTCGGTGGTGGGTCGTGCGGCAAGGTGAGCGGGAAGGATGGCCCTCCCTTTTAAAGAGCCTCCGATGATGCGCATACAGGGTGCAAGATGGTGCTATATAATAGGTTATTCTCTAAAGAAGAGAGCTTGACGGAGTTCTCGTGCAGGATGGAGATCAATGGGAAATAGTTGTGCAACAGTTGCCGGTTCTCCCTGGATATTTGACCGCCTATATACAGGCGGATCGTTTCGGGGTTTAGTTGCCATTGATGCAATACAAAAAAGAGAAAAAAGAGGGCGGTTGTAAACTCGGGGGCGTGGTAGGCGTTGCACAACAACAACTGCTTCTCTTTCATGAGCGTAAGGTAAAGGTATTGATCTTGGTAAAAGAAAAGCGCACGGGCGTGTCCATACAAGGGTATGGTCATTTGTATCAGTGGAATGGCGATAGAATAAAAACGGATAGCCGACTGACTTTTTAGAATGGGCGCCGTTATCGAATTAGGAACCGAATAGATGCAGACAGCCTCAAATTGGGGCAATGGATGGTAATAAACCTCGTCCAAATCATGAATGGTATGTATCGATTGCAAAATGGTGGCGGCCTTTTCCGGAACAAAAATCGATTCGGGGATCAGTGTAAAGTATGGGGCGCAATAGACGCACTGTGCCGACGAAAAGAAATGTTTGAGTTGTGAATACTTTTGGCGCCAGGAGACAGCTTCTGTATACAGATCGTTGAGATCATCAATGGTATTTGGAAAAGGGTGGTGGTGCAACTGCAGGCAGGTTGCAGCGGCATCATCCAATATGGCAAAAGAAAATCCACTCAAGTCGGCTTGAATGGATAATCTGTATTTGAATGTCCTGGTTAAATCAATACGTTTATTGATTAGATAAGGCATAAGGATTATTCCCAGTTACCGGCATTATTATTAGGAGATTCAATGCTTCCGACTTTGAGTCCGGGATAGCGGTTCATCGACTTGTTATCGGCCTTTAAGTTCACGATAAGTTGACGGTCCATTCCGGTCAAGACGTATTCCCATGGTGTATAAGCTTCAAACAGAGGAACAGGTACCCCAGAAACGGTACGGATGACAGCCTCCATAAGGAACTCTTTACCGCCGGAGTAGGGAACCCAGCGAATGGAGTCGGCAACAAAGGCGGCACGTTTGATGAGCGTATCGCGAACGGGTATCTTAATACTGTCGCGGAAAACCCTCTTTTGAGCGACGGCAAGAGAGTCGTCCATGGATCCGACTTGTCTTACAATAACGATTGAATCGAGTTTATAAAAATCGATCAGGGTATCTAAACTGGAAGTAAACTTGCCGTACTTGGTTTTATAAGCAACCTGCAAAGTACGAATGTCTTTTAACCGGTCAACAACCAGGACTTCGCGTTTTTTCACCTCCTGATGGAAGCGCACCGGTTTGGAAATGTTTACAACAATAAGGTATCCCAATACGACTATTATGATGGGAAACACAACAATAACAAGAAGTTTTTTCATTATTTTTAGATTAATACATTACCTACTTAATTTTGCAAATTTAAGGAAAAAAATGATAACGTTGCAATTTTTTTTTATCTTTGTGTATGTGAATTTTTTTTGTGCAAAATGGCCTCGCTATTTAAAAGTGTAGAGATTGAACAATTACGGCGTCTTATCGGGTCGGCGGGCGTCTTTGCGTTGGTGGCTCATGTCCACCCTGACGGAGATGCGATAGGCGCCATGCAAGGGCTCGCCGTTTTTCTCAGGGCGCTGGGACGACGTGTGTATTCAATCATCCCCAATGCATATCCCGACTATCTCTCTTTCCTGGATGCGTTTAAAGATGATAAAATGCTGATTTATAAATATCATACAAAGAAATGCGAACATGTACTGAGAGAGGTCGATGCCATTGTATGCCTTGACATCAATAGCTTACAAAGATTAGACGTTTTGAGCAACCTGGTTTCTGCTGCACCCCAACCAAAGGTATTGATCGATCACCATCCTGATCCCGAACGTAAAGAGTTTGACCTGATTTTTTCGGATCCGGAGATGAGCTCTTCCTCAGAATTGACATATCGTCTTATATGTGAGCTTGACATGATCTCTCCATTTCCGGATCAGGCGGTAGAACCCCTCTTTGTGGGCATGATGACAGATACCAATAATTTTTCCAACTCTGTAACAGCAGGTACTTTTGAAGCTGCAGCCCAACTGATGCGCCTGGGTGTGGACAGGGAGAAGGTGCAAAAAAATGTATTCGGCTCTTTTTCGGAACAACGGATGCGCCTGATGGCGCACCTTATTTACAACAGGATGGTATTGGTTAAGCCCTATCGCGCTGCATATATGCTGTTAAGCCTTGATGAACAAAAGGAGTTTTGCTTTAGACCGGGTGATTCTGAGGGTTTTGTCAATATTCCCATGAACATCCGGGATGTGGATGTGTCGATGTTGTTTGTGGAGACACAGGACTACATCAGGGTTTCGCTGCGTTCACAAAACAATGTGGATGCAAATGAGATGGCCAGGCGTTTTTTTAACGGTGGGGGACATAGGCAGGCTTCGGGAGGCAGGGTTTACGCCCCTTTTGAAGAGCTTCCCGTGATGATTTTACACGCTTTGGAGGAGACGTTTAAAACGCCCCCCTCTTCTTTGGCCCAATAATTGCAGTATGTCGTTTATTAAATAGTTTATGTGCATGATTTTTTATAGAAACAGAATAATCCGGGCTTGTGTACCGGCTCTTTGCGCCTTAGTACTATGCTGTTTTTGCACCGGAGAGGACGAAAAAAATCAATTGGCCTCGCAGTCAAAAAGTATAGATGACTTTATCAGGAGAGACACCAGCGCCGCATATTCCAAAAACAAAGACACCGTGATCGTTGTCACCAACAAGAGAGAGACAAACCGGATAGTCTGGAATCCACGCATGGGTGATGACACATTAGCACAGGGGGATACTGTGGTCTTTGCCTATGTCGGGCGTATCTTTAGCTCGGGAAGGGGGCAAGTTTTTGCCACCAATATTCCTCAGCTCATAGACAACGAAACGCTTTCCATATCAATATATCCTGATGATTTTGGCCGCAATGCGGTTGGGGTGGGACGCTATATCCCCGGGCTTGACGCTGGCTTAAAGGGCATGCGTTCAGGAGAGCACGCCTCTATTGTATTTACCTCTCAGTACGGCTATGGGAGCAAAGAGCTCTCCATTATTCCCCGGATGTCTCCATTAATATTTGAAGTAGAGGTTATAGATGTCATTAAAAAGAAATAAATCACTATTTTTGCACGATCAATCACAATAAAATTTATGCGTAACCTATTAGTAATTACGTCTATGCTCTTTCTCTTTGCTTGTGCCCAAGAGGTTGAGGAGAGCGCACGTTCCATAGAAGAGAGGATCCTTAAGGCCCGAATACAGGTGCATTACCTTGACTCGCTGCACAAAACCCAATCAGGAATGTACTACATGATTCAGGCAAAAGGAACAGGTAAGGCGATCGAAAAAGAGAACTTTGTATATGTTCACTACTCCACCCTTGACCTTTTTGAAAACTATAAGTGGACTCAAGGCACTCAGACAGAACCACCAATGGTGATGTCCTCCCTGGAGTGGGTAGCCAAACAGTTAGGAGATTACTCTGATGCAAACTACTACGGTCCGGATATGTGGGTTACGGGCTCTTATGCGCTGATGGAGGGGATCGAAGAGGCGATGCTGACCATGAGAGAAGGGGACAAAAGGCGTATCTGGCTTCCATCATGGCTCTCCACCCAAGGCTTTTCGGGCAGCCCCCTGGCCCATACAAGCACCACGATTCACGAAGTGGAGATCCTCAGGGTCATTACCGATATTGAACAGTTTCAAATAGATTCGCTGGAATCGTACAGAGACAAGCGTTACCCGGGGCTTGACTCGTTGAGTTTTGGATTCTATAAAAAGACGTTAAAAGAGGGCGTAGGCGATACATTAAAAATCGGAGACTGGGTCAACGTGAGGTATGTAGGGCGACTCTTAGACGACTTTGTCTTTGACCTCAATATTGCCGACACGGCCAAGAAATACAACATCTTCAATTCGTCCAACCCCTACGACGCCTTGAGAGGCGAGTGTAAAGAGGATGAGTATTTTGAAATAACAAAAAGTGACGGATCCCAAACCGGGACCGTCGCAGGGTTTGCCAAAGCGATCTTTTCCATGAAACACGAAGAGGAGGCGGTTGCCTTTTTCTATTCGGGCCTTGGGTACGGAAACGGTACAGATTTTATCCGACTGTTTTCACCTCTGGTGTTCTGGTTTAAAGTAGAAAAAACCAACTTTTCAGAAGAAGAGAAAGAAGAGACCTAGATAGTTCCGGCAAAATAGTAATGGGGACCAAAGCGTTCAAAAGCGGCCCTGTCCAACGCTTCGCGGTGGTCGGGGTGCGCAATTCCGATCATCAGTTTGGCACGCTCCTGCAAAGACTTCCCATAGAGATTTACAGCTCCGTATTCCGTAACCAGCCAATGAATATGGCTACGGGTGGTGACCACCCCTGCACCCAAAGTAAGCACGGGTGTTATCTTGCTGACCCCTTTATTGGTGACAGAGGGCATGGCAATGATCGCTTTACCTCCTTTGGAAAGAGAGGCGCCGTAAATAAAGTCAACCTGTCCCCCCACGCCTGAATAGAAAGTGGTTCCCAAAGAGTCGGCGCACACCTGTCCCGTCAGGTCAACTTGCAGGGCGGAGTTGATGGCGGTCACCCTTGGATTTTTTGCAATAATAAAGGGATTGTTGGTGTAGCCCACATCCATCATCGCCACCATGGGGTTGTCGTCAATAAAGTCGTACACCTCCTGGGAGCCCATCAAAAAAGTCGATACGATTTTCCCCGTGTCTATCTTTTTGGCTACGCAGTTCACCACCCCCGCCTTAACCAAATTCAACACGCCGTCTGCAAACATTTCTGTATGAACACCCAAGTTTTTATGATTGCCCAATTGCGACAATACGGCGTTGGGGATCGACCCAATACCCATTTGCAGGGTGGCGCCGTCTTCAATCAATGCAGCGCAATGTTTGCCAATGGCGTATTCGGCGGGAGTAGGTTCGGTAAAATGCGCCTCTTCCAACGGAGCATCGTGTGCTACAAATAGATGAATGCGGCTTTGATGAATCATAGCATCCCCAAAAGCGCGCGGCACATGCCTGTTTACTACGGCAACAACGTGCTCAGCACACTCAATGGCGGCCAACGTGGCGTCCACAGAAGTACCCAGCGACACATACCCATGCCTGTCGGGCGGAGAGACCTGAATCATGACCACGTTGCAGGGCAGCGTCCCCGATCGGTAAAGCTTTTGCGTCTCCCCCAAAAAGACAGGAATGTAATCGGCATAACCGGCCTGCACCGCCTTGCGTACGTTGCCGCCTACAAAGAAAGCGTGGTGTTGAAAGATGCCCTCGTAGCGCGATTCGGTATAGGGCGCACTACCCTCCGTATGCAGGTGGTGGATAAAAACATTCCGGAGCTCTCCGGAGTCTCCCCTGCGACAGAGCGCATCAATCAATACTTTAGGAGCGCTGGCCACACTGCTCAGGTGCACATGGTCGCCCGATTTTACTACTATTACCGCCTCGTCGGCAGATACAAATTTGGGGTTTTGAGGTGTCATGCAATCGTTGTGTGTTGGTTCAATTAATATGGAAACAAAGGTATGCAATTTTTGGATAGTTGAAACCTTTATGTATCTTTGTAAAGCGATTGACTATACAGAAACATCAATATGAAAAAAACAGTTTTATTGGCAGATCACGATCACGAATTCGCTAATATTTTGGCAGGTATTCTCCAAAATTTTGGATATGAAGTTTTTGCAGCAGATAATAAGATTGATGCAAGGCGTTTTTGTTCCACATCGTCTCTTGACTTATTGCTGATTGATGAGCAATTTCCTAATACAGACGTGCTAAGGACTATTAGAGCCATTCATGCAAGGAATAAACGACTTCCAATCATTGTTCTAACTTCTAACCCCACAAAAGATGATGTTGTTTTTGCCTTTAAATCAGGGTTTAGCGACTTTATATGCAAGCATTCATCACCAGCAGAAATGATCGTTCGTATTCAACGTTGTTTCTCAACATTAGCTCCTGATAAAGAAAAATTTTTACTGGGAACATCCATTTTCATTCCCCAAGATACCCAAATCATCAGCAGCGACCATTTGGTCACTTTTTTGACTCAGCAGGAAAATAAATTGCTGCATCTCCTCTGTCCTCCGGGGAAGATTGCTAAAACAGAAAATTTAAAAGAAAGTATTTGGGATAGTGAAGGGGACTGGGATAATAACTTGCATGTATTGTTGCGTAACCTTAGAAGACGGCTTTCAAATTATCATGTTAAGATTGTGAACAAAAGAGGTATTGGTTATCGTTTGCACTTTGATGATCGCACATAGATAGTCTGATTTCACTCTATTTTCACTCAATTTTCAGTTTATTTTAACCTGAGTTTCGGATAAGAAAATTTGGAATACAAAGTAAAAGTTCGTATCTTTAAGGTGTTAAACATAAAACAAATACAAACTTTTACTTATGTATTACGAGGACGAAATTACGAA
>WQYK01000078.1 GCA_009781275.1 Bacteroidales bacterium
CTTCCTGCCAAGTGTTTAGCGATCAGAGTGGCTATTGTAAAGTCAGAATGATGCATATTGAGTATTATTTCCTGTTCCTCTCTTAAAACAGGAAGAGCGCCCAAATGGGGTAAGTGAGCCACACCAAAAAGAACGGATAAATCTCTTTTAAACTATTGCGTAAACGTTTATATGCAGTCTTTTTATGCGTATGTACAGTCCCTTTTGCCATTCCCAGGGAAGTTGCAATATCTTGATTATCACTCCCTGTCAAAGCCAACAGCATCACTTTTCGGGTTTGTTGAGGAAGAGCCTTAACAGCTTCCCATAACATCTTGAAGCACTCCTGTTCAATCAAATGGTCGCGAAAAAAGGACTCTTCGTGTCGCGCCGCAAACCATTCACGATGCTTTTGGGCAACCTTTTTATGCGCCAATCTGTTTAACGATGCATTGCGTATGGTGGTGTACAAAAATGATTTAATCGCATAAATATTGTCAAAATCGCGACGGCGCTCCCAGAGCTTGATAAAAGCTTCCTGCGCCGTATCGGCAGCCTCTTCTGAGTTGTTGAGCCAATTTTCTGCAAACAGACACAACGCAGCATAGTATTGATCAAATAACTTTTTGAAATCTGATTCAAGCACAATATTGATGTATCCTGTATCTGCCAACTCGCCCAATGTTTATAATCGTAACGGTACAAAGATACAAAAAGATGGTTCAAATATCGAGGAGCAGCGTCAGATACGTCTGATCGACCTGATCCGAACTGGCTCAAGCAAATATTGGCCCGAATCGCTTTCCATCTGGATTATTTTGACCACATCCATCCCTTTGGTCACTTTTCCAAATGTAGCAAATCCCTGACCGTCTGAATTTCTTGATCCCCCATAATCCAATCCGGGCTGATCGCCAATGCAAATAAAGAACTCTGTAGAGGCTGTCCCCGGCTCGTTGCGCGCCATCGAAAGTACACCGTCTGTATGCTTGATTCCTGTGGTTTGCGTCGTTTCATGGGCAATCGGAGTGATGGCGTCTATCAATTCGTCGTCATACAAACCGCCCTGAATCACTTCGATTTTAGTGGCGCTGTAGGGCTGATTGTCTGACCGAACCACGCGGTAAAAAACGGTCTCATGGGCTTGAAATGTCCCTACATCTATGTGATACAGGAAATTGGCGGCAGTAATCGGCGCTTCTTTTAGGTATATCTCGGCTTCAATTGGGCCCAAATCGGTCTCGATTAGTATGAGCGGATTGGGCGAGTGGCTACAGGATGAGAGCCACAAAAATGAGATCGCAAAAAGTATAACCGTTTTATTCATATCGCTTGACTTAACAATCGTTAATCACTGCGGCAAAGATAAGGGATTTTGCTTACTTTTGTACTCGGATTAAAATGACTTCTTATGAAATTTTTAGGTAATATTATCTGGTTGATATTTGGCGGTTTCCTTACCGCTGTTGGATATTTGATCGCAAGTTTGGGTCTCATGATTACCATCATTGGGATTCCATTCGGAATCCAAACCATCAAACTCTCCCTTTTGGCACTATGGCCCTTTGGAAGCAAAGTTATTGACAAAGGGAGCAGCGGATGCCTGTCGGTTCTGATGAATATTTTTTGGATCATCTTTGGAGGATTGTGTATTTGCCTGACTCATTTGCTTTTTGGGATTCTTCTCTACATAACCATTATTGGAATCCCCTTTGGCACCCAACACTTTAAAATGGCTAAATTGGCTTTGACGCCGTTTGGGAAGGAGATTGTGAGGAGGTAGCTCATCTTATCTATCTGATTTATACTCACCTTGCCACCAACTGCACCCGACGGTTTTTCTGACGGTTCTCTTCGCCGTTATTGGGAGCCACCGGTTCTGTATAGCCCTTTGAAGCAATACCCAAAATGCGACTTTCGGCAATGCCATTAGAAACCATGTAGGCCTCGGCAAGGGATGCGCGTCTGTATCCAATACGCTCGTTTATTTCCTTAGTCCCTGCATTGCAAGTGTGCCCATAGATATAGACCCGCAAATAGGGATACTTTTGCAACAGCGCAATTTTCTCATCCAATCTTTGTTTTTGGTAAGTTGTTAGCTCTGTTTGCGACAGCGAATAGTGGTCTATGGGCAACTCAATCTGCTTTTTGGCTGCGTTCAGCGCTGCCTCTTCAGCTTTGAGACGCGCTTCTGCTTCCTGACGCGCTTTCTCTTCCGCGGCACGGCGCCGCGCTTCCTCCTCTTGCGCCAAGCGTTTGGTTTCTGCTGCTTTACGCGCTGCCTCTTCGGCTATAAGGCGTTGGGCTTCTTCGGCTTCAATGTCGATTATGGAGGTATGTGCGATGGCTTGTGGCGCTTCTAAGCGTATGCGTTTTTTGCCTAACGTGAGCCTCAACTTGACTCCTGCGGAGACCGGCGTAGTGATGCTTGAAAACTTGTTCTGCGTATATTGAGTCAAACCATAATCGAGATACGCACCGGTATAGAGCGCAAAATTGTGGCTCAGCCTCCATTTTACGCCTGTCTCTGCCGACGCAAAAAGGGTTGTTTGGGAGCTTCCTTTTAACGGAATGCCCACTTTTCCGCCCGCATCCATAAAAAATTGACGCTTTTTGCCGGTTTGGAACTGGAGTTTGAGCGGAATTTGAAGCAGCTTAAGGCTGTCGATTTTGAACCGGGTGTTGTAGGTTGCAAGCTCCGTGCCCGTTCCCAATCCCCATTTTGGAGAGAAGAAGAGGTGGTAACCTAAACCAAAATGTCCGCCTAAATCAAACTTTTGCTCACTGAATGGAGATTTGTAGTCAGGCGTGGTAAAGCCGCCGCCGCTGTAGATCGAAAATTCGTGTCTGTGTTGGGCAAAGAGGCCCTCTGTTGCCAAAAGGAGGCACAGTGCGATGGATGTGAAAAAGGCGTTTGTTTTGACAAAATGCGGCAAAAAATCGGACAAAATCAGTAGAAAATGCAAAAAAAATGTTTTTTTTGTAACCAGAATCGATTCTTGCGTATACATGACAGAAGACGCTCTTTTCTATAGAGAATTTTTGTCTCAAATGCGGAAAAAAAATTCCGCTCAGGGCGGCCCTTGCCAATACCGTAGCCGATCTATTAGACATTGAGAAAGATGCAACCTACCGTCGTTTGCGCGGTGAGGTCAATTTTTCCTTTACCGAGACGGCAATCATTGCCAAAAACTTGGGTATATCCTTAGACAAGATTGCAGGAATCGAGAACACACAGACCAGACCTGCCCGGATGAATTTCTCTAACCAACTCAATCCCACTACCATTGACTACGATATGTTTCATGGACATGTCGATTTGTTAAAGGCGATCAGGGACGAACCCGACACACAAATCATTGAGGCCGCAAACATTTTTCCCCACTATCTCTATCAGGAATGCACGCCACATCTCATCCACCACCTACGTGTGGGACAACATGATTGTCCAACGCCTGACGTCAAACATCAACTATTTTGCCAAGGCAAACCTCATCAAAGAAGAGGATGTAGCCCTGATTAAGAACGATTTGATGATGCTGATGGATCACTTGGAAAAGATCGCCGGCAAAGGCAAACACGACAACACGGAAAATTCGACCACCTAGCAAAATACTATCTGTTTAAATATCAATACCTGCTCAACGAATCAGAAAAGCGGGTGTCGTTTGCCGATACCGTTGTGCCCCAAAGATTACGACAGATATACCAATCCTACTTTATCGAATCTAAAAACTTTGCCCACACCATATATATATGGGACTATTTGATATTCCGATATTTGTTAACCGACATCCGTTTTTTCTCAGATATTAAGCTGATTTCCGCTGACGATATCCAAGGAATCAAAAAAGATTTGCTTGCCCTTTTGGATTACGTTGAAGACATTGCCTTGCATGGCTGCTTCCCTTAAACCGGCAACCCCGTATCTCTATACATATCCGACCTCAACTTTGACGCTGACTACAGCTATGTGCAGCTCAATAGCTTCTACATGACCCACGTAAGAACCTTTATCCTCAACTCTGTAGCATCCACCGACCACTCCTCATTCAAAAAGATAAAAAACTGGATCCACTCACTCAAAAAATCATCCGTGTTGATTACCCAAAGCGGGGCAACCTTTAGGGCCGATTTTTTTGAGAAACAGCGGAGAATGATTTACTGAACGCGAACCAATTCAATCTGCTGATTTTTGTCGTTTCCGCCGGGATTGTCAACCGTGATAGAACCCACATATACTTCCCATACGCCGTTTTTAAAGAAAGCTACTTTAACATCGTACACCTTTTCATACGTATTGGTGCTTGGGGGCGACAAAGTGGTTCTTTGGGTCACGGTGTACATATTGGGGTTCTCATTTTTGCCTAAAACCGTTTTAAGGAGATTGGTCTCAAAGTTTTGGGGTGTGACATACTCCTTGTTGTTCTTGAAGGTCACGCCGTTTACTGTAAACTGGTTGAGGCCTGCGCCGTTTGCACCGTCTTTGTTGCTGGTATTGCCATTGTTCCAATTTAGATTTGACATCATCAATTTTTCAACAATAGGAGTCTGAAATTTGATGTATGGAACGATCTGCGGTTGTACGCCGTCCATATCTTTTGGAAAATCAAGGCCAACCATAAAATAGATGTCAATGTCTCCGGTAGTTGTTTTGCCGTTTATCAGGGCATCCTGTACCGCTTCATCAATGGCTGCAACGTCAGTAACAGGTACATCCCAGTTTTGTAACCATGCTTCAAAACCCGGTTCAATGATATACCATATTGCTACCTGCGCAATCAGTTTGGTATTTTGTGCCGGATCAGGGTTTCCTATACTACCTCCGCCTCTTCCGGACCATTGATCAACTGACCCCCATTTGTTGTTGATGTAGTTAAGCACGCAAACAATGTCGGCCTGCAAAACTGGATCCATGGGACCTACTTTTAAAACATCTCCGATGCCCCAAGAGCCATAATTGCCGCAATAAGATACAAATTCCTCTTCTGTATCGTTCATCAGATAGAAATTGTAAATGGTAAACTGCTCACCCCACGGAAAGCCGTTTGGTCTACGGGCCCAAACATGATCCCCTGTGGTATTACCAAGGGTTTTGTACAGGGCTGTCGGATCGAAGCCAGCGTTGATACCAGGCACCGCACTTTTGGTGCGAATCATTAAATCATAGACCTCTTCCGTTTGAAGGAGGTCTTTGTTACAAGCGCTAAAAACTAGCGCCATTCCTACTACAAAAAATAAAATTCTTTTTAACATTGGGTTATATTATTATTGGTTAATAATTTTAAAAAAGTGCTAACAAACTAAAGCACTAAAAGAAAGAAAACATTGAAAAAAACAAGCAATAAACGGCTCGTCAGATAAAAGGACGAGTCTTGGTGGTGGGTGATGAAAAGCGCCCGACGGGCTTGGCTTTGATTGCGTGTTGGTTTTCTATTTTAATGTATATCACCATTTTACTTCTTCCCACTTTTTTTTTTGGTGCCACGAATGTATGACAACTATAAGTCAAAAAAAAAATATTTTTTTCTTTTTTATCAACATTTTTTTAGATTGCACTGCATCAAAAAATTAGTACCTTTGCACAAAGATTAAGAGCCAATGAAAAAATCCCCTATCCTCATTCTCGCAGCAGCCGGACTCCTCCTGTTCTCCTGCGCCCCCAAAAACACGCTCGCCCCCGGCATCTGGAGGGCTGTACTGCTAACGGAGCACTCCGTTGAGATTCCCTTTAATTTTGACCTCCAACTGTCACCCACCGACACGCTTATCCATATCATTACAGGAAGCGACCGATACAAGGTGACAGATATTCGCATGGTGGGAGACTCCATGTTTATCAACATGCCTCTATTTAGCGCAAGGTTTGCGCTGCAATTAGAAAAAGGGGCTTTACACGGCCACTTTATCCGATCGTCCTACGCCATGCCGGTGAAGATGGATCCGGCAGATACTGATCGCTTTAAAGCGGCCAAAGGCGATGCCTCCCTTGCTGCGGGCCGGTGGCTGGTCACCCTCAATACCCCCAACGGGACACGGGAGATCATTGGCGAATTTGAGGAACATGACGGAAAAGTGACGGGTTCGTTTTTGACGCCCACCGGAGACTATCGCTTTTTTGAGGGCGTGGTTAACGATGAGAATCAATTGATGATCTCCTCTTTTGACGGAAGCTTTGTGCGCCTCTTTACCGCCGACATCAATGGCGACAACTTGGACAATGTAAAGATGTATTCCGGAATCAGCGCCCTTGAAGAGGGCGTCGCCATTCGCAAACCCGACGCCGTACTTCCGGACGCTTACGCCATCACCGGGCTCAAAAAGGGGTACCAGACGCTGGGTTTTTCATTCCCCAATGTGGACGGTATCCCCGTTGGTCTTGAGGATGAGCGGTTCAAAAATAAGGTAGTGGTGGTTCAAATCAGCGGGGCGTGGTGTCCCAACTGCCTTGATGAGAGTCGTTTCTTAATGGAGATGTACCATAAATATGCGCCCGGGTTGGATATGCTCTGCCTCTCGTTTGAGCGCGTCACCGATTTTGAGGAGGCCAAAAAAGAGGCCATGAAGTTGGTAAACACAGCCGGAATCGAATACGATGTACTGATTACCGGCCACAGTCCCGCCGCCGTACAGACCGCACTCCCCGAATTGGACAACTTTAGGTCGTTCCCCACCACTATTATCGTGGATAAGAGAGGCGTCGTAAGGCAAATCCACTCCGGATTCTCCGGCCCGGGAACCGGCATTCACTACCGGAACTATGTAAAAGCGTTTGAGGAGTTTATCAATAAACTGCTTGCAGAGCCTGATGTGTAGCGACTACCCGTACTTCTCCAATATCTCCCTCAACTGAGAAGCCTCTACGCGCCCAAACACCTTTTCGCCAATCAGCATCACCGGGGCTAGGCCGCATGCGCCTACGCAGCGCAGACAGTCTAACGAAAACTTTCCGTCTGTGGTTACGCCGCCCACCTTTACGTCCAACTCCCGCATGAGGGCGTCGACCACCTTTTCGGCGCCGCGCACATAGCAGGCTGTTCCCATGCAAACCGCTATGGGAAAGCGC
>WQYK01000079.1 GCA_009781275.1 Bacteroidales bacterium
TACTGCCGCTGTTACTGCCATACCACGCAACGTCATTCACATTGTTACTGCCACTGTACTTGTAGTTACCACTACGGCTGCCGCCGCGGGCGGCATACTCCCACTCCGACTCCGTGGGCAAACGGTACTTCTTACCCGTAGCAGCATTCAGCTTGCGGATAAATTCCTGCACATCATCCCAACTCACACTCTCCACAGGCAAATTATCTCCCTTAAAATGAGACGGATTGCTCCCCATAACAGAAATCCATTCCTTTTGAGTTACTGGATATTTACCTATGTAGTAACTGCTCAGGGCCACTTGATGTGTCGGCTTCTCAGAGCTGTATGCATCGCGACCTTGCTCTGAAGTGCCTCCCATGGTAAATGTGCCGCCCTGCACAAATACAAGCTGGGGTTCGATGATACGGGATTCACTTGGGGTATTCGGAAGAATTATGTTTGATGGCGTATATTCCTTTGGTTCGATGATACGGGATTCCCTTGGCCATAAAACAAGAATCAAAGCAATTAAGAATAGGCCCGCACCCAGCGCAATAGTTTTCCAATGGTTGGACTTTGGTTTTGGTTTTGGAGTATCAAAAATGGTCTCTTCGTCTGTCGTTTGAGTCTTTTTGGGATTCAAAATGTTATGTGCTTTTTCCTCCTTATTTGGAGGATCAAAGAGCGTCTCTTCGTCTGTCGTTTGGGTATTCGTTGGATTCAAAATGTCACATGTTTCCCGTGCGTTTTTGACCCGAAACTCGGGATTGGTTACCAGACAGCAGCGAATCACCTTTTGCCACGGCCGGGCGATCTGTTCAATTGCGTTTGGTAATCTTCCGCTGTTGATTTGGCGAAAGAGCTCCATGCGTCCCGCTTCGCTGCTTGAGGCGTGGTTGCCGGTGGTAAAGGGCAAGGCTCCGGTGAAGGCTTGGAAGGCGATGACGCCAAAGCTCCACAGGTCGGTGTTTTTACGGATTTCGGTTTCTCTTAGTTGTTCGGGAGAGGCGTAGGCTAAGGTGCCCGCGCCGGCAAGGGAGTTGCTAAAGATGGAGCTTTTGTTGATGTCTAACTGTTTGCTGATGCCAAAGTCGGTGATTTTGGGGATGTATTCGCTGCCGCGTTTGACGATGAGGATGTTTTGCGGCTTGAGGTCGCGGTGGATGATGCCGTTTTGGTGAAGGAAGTCGAGGCCATCCAGAATCTGTTTTAAGATTGATTGCTTTTGCTCAAGTGTCAGCGTATTGCTCAACAACAACTGGCCAAGATTGCCTTTGTCGTAGTATTGTAAAACGCCAAAGTCGTACTCGCCATCCATCTGTTTGAAGGTGTAGCACTCCTCGTAATAGGCTATATTGGGATGTGAGGGAAGTTTGGCTACCATCTCTACCTCTCTGCGTAAACGAATCATTTCGTATTGCGGGTTTACTTTGGAGATCTTGAGCGCTACCCAGCGGTCGCGGTGGGTGTCGTACGCTTTGAATACGCTGCCAAAGCCGCCTTCTCCAAGTTTGTCGGTGGCTGAATCGTAGGTGTAACGGGCTTGAAATTCTTGCTGGGTCATAAGTGAATGATTTCCGGTGTGCAAAATTATCAAAAATTTTGACAGGAAAAGGAGAAATGGAAAGAGAGATGTCGTTATTACAAAAAAATGTGGTACCTTTGCTACGATTCATAATTGTATTACTTCATGGCTCAATACCTTGACCCAAAAAATGATTTGACCTTTAAACGGGTTTTTGGCGAACACAAGCATCTTTGTATGAGCTTGATCAATAGCATGCTGCCGCTTGAAAAACCCATCGTAAGCATTGAGTATCAAACCGGTGAGTTAATTCCCGAATTGACCGATGTGCTTAGAAATACCATTGTGGATGTACGCTGCACAGACAGCGATGGGAGGCAGTTTATTGTGGAGATGCAGCTGTTCTGGTCGGAAAGTTTTAAGAGCAGGGTGCTGCTTAACGCTTCTAAGGCTTATGTGATGCAGTTGGACAAGGCAGAAAAAATCAAGTTGCTTCATCCGGTGTATGCACTCAACTTTGTCAATGAAATTTTTGAGAAATCGCCCGAGATGAAAGATGAGTATTACCATTACTACAAAATAGTGAATGTGAAGAATACCGAAAAACAGATCAAGGGATTGGAATTTCTTTTTGTTGAATTGCCTAAATTTAAGCCCCTAAACCGCGCAGAAAAGAAGTTGCATGAGTTGTGGCTGCGCTTTCTTACAGAAATTAACGAAAATACAAAAGATATCCCTTTGGAATTGCTTGAAGACGAACATACACGAGAAGCAGTGAGTTATATGGAAAGAGCTGCATACACCAAAGAACAGTTGCAAACTTATGATAAGTGGAAGATTAATATGTTGACAGAAAGGGGAATGATTGACGATGCACGCGAGGAAGGGATGGAACAGGGTATGATCAAAGGGATGGAACAGGGTATGATCAAAGGGATGGAGAAGGGTATGATCAAAGGGAAGACCGAGGGAAAAATCGAAATCGCCGTCAATCTGCTAAAGAAAGGCATCTCCATTGAGGATGTGTGCGATATTACCGGTTTGTCTCCTCAAAAAATATCGGAACTAATTACGTTCTAATCACTGCTCACGCCTCATTTCTTTTTTTTAAATCGACCCCCTGCGGGGGTCTCTCTCGTTTTGTCTCTTGGCGGGCGGCTCCGCCACGCCCGCCTTTTGGCAAAACTCGCTCCCTGACAGACCTAATTTGAACTACTGGCGAGGCGGAAGCCAATGAAGGAGTTGCGGTAGTCAGGCGTGCTGAAGAGGCGGTACGAGACGCGCACGTAGGTCGCATAGTTGATAAAGAAGCCGCCACGATTCACGCGGGAGGAGCCTGTAGAAGGTCCTGTAGGATTGGTCTTGGACGCAGACGTATAGCTACCATACCAATCGCTGCACCACTCCCATACATTACCGCTCATATCGTGTATGCCCAACTCATTGCCTGCCTTGGTACCAACAGGTTGCGTCTTTCTGCCGCTGTTTCTGTCATACCACGCAACGTCATTCACATTGTTACTTCCACTGTACTTGAAGTTACCACTACGGCTGCCGCCGCGGGCGGCATACTCCCACTCCGACTCCGTGGGCAAACGGTACTTCTTGCCTGTAGCCGCATTCAATTTGCGGATAAACTCCTGTACATCATCCCAACTCACACCCTCCACAGGCAAATTATCTCCCTTAAAATTTGAAGGATTGCTCCCCATAACAGAAATCCACTCCTTTTGGGTTACAGGATATTTACCTATGTAATAACTGCTCAGGGTCACCTGATGCGTGGGCTTTTCGTTGTCATAAGCATCGCTCCCCTGCTCAGAAGTGCCGCCCATGGTAAAGGTGCCGCCTTGTACAAATACAAGCTGGGGCTCGACTACACGTGTTGTTTGCACCGAAACAGGTTGCGTAATAGTAACGCTCTTGGTGACAGTTATTCCGCTGCCGTCGGCGGCAGTGGCACGGATGGTGGCGGTACCGGTGTTCTTGCCTGTGACCATGCCTTGAGAATTAACGGTTGCGATGCTTTCGTGAAGACTGCTCCACGTTACGCTCTTGTTGGTAGCGTTGGTTGGCGCAACAATGACGGTTAGGGTGGTGGTTTTGCCTGCCTCTATCGATATTGTTCCTGATGGGTTGATGGTGAGGCTCGTTACTTTTACCTCAGCGGGTGGAGGGTTTGTGACCGTAATGTTCTTGGTGGATGATGCGCCGCTGCCGTCGGCTGCCATGGCGTGGATGGTGGCTGTGCCGGCGCTTTTACCTGTAACCACGCCTTGGGTGTTTACGGTTGCTATATTTGTGTTGAGGCTGCTCCATGATATATTTTTGTTGCTCGCATCAGAGGGAACAACGGTTGCTGTAAGGATGGCGGTTTTGCCTACCTCAATCTTTACGGTTCCGGAAGGGCTGATGGTGACGTCTGTGACCTTTACAACTTCGACAGGAGGGGCGATGGGAGTATCGTTTGCAGGTTTTCCTGAGGGTTTTAAAGCAAAAAAGAGGATCACAGCCAAAGCAATCGCTGCAATAATGCCTCCAGCTATCCACTCCTCTTTAATTTTTGTTTGACGAGGTGGTGGCTTGGGTCTAGGAACAGGGGAAGGAGAGGGTCTTGATGGAACCGGAGTCGGTTTTGAAGGAGGCGGAGGTGCGTCAATGATTGTTTCATCGTCTACTACAGGGGTATTGACACGATTCAAGATACTGTATGTCTCTTGAGTGTTTTTAACCCGCAACTCGGTGTCGATTACCAAACAACAACGAATCACCTTTTGCCACGGCTGGGCAATCTGTTCAATGGCGCCGGGTAGTCGTCCGCTGTTGATTTGCCGGAACAGCTCCATGCGCCCCGCTTCACTGGTGGAGGCGTGCTCACCGGTGGTAAAGGGCAATGTTCCTGTGAACGTTTGGTATGCAATCACTCCAAAACTCCACAAATCAGTATTTTTGCGGATTTCACTCTCTCTTAATTGCTCCGGAGAGGCGTAGGCCAAAGTGCCCGCACCTGCAAGGGAGTTGTTAAAAATGGAGCTTTTGTTGATGTCCAACTGCTTGCTGATGCCAAAATCGGTAATTTTGGGAATATACTTTGCGCCACGCTTTACGATTAAAATGTTTTGAGGCTTAAGGTCGCGGTGGATGATGCCGTTTTGGTGCAGAAAGTCTAAGCCGTCTAATATTTGCGTGATCAGCGATTGTTTTTGTTCAAGGGTAAGCGCATTGCTTATCAATAATTTGCCGAGATTCCCTTCCTCGTAGTACTGCAAAATACCAAAGTCGTACTCACCATCCAATTGCGAAAAGGTGTAACACTCTTCGTAACGGGCAATATTGGGGTGGGCGGGCAATTTCTTGACCATTTCCACCTCCTTTTTGAGCCGAACAGATTCGTGGACGCCGATGGGCGCAATTTTCATTGCCACCCATTTGTCCAAATAGTTGTCGTAGGCTTTAAATACCTTGCCAAAGCCGCCCTCGCCAAGTTTGTCGGTGGCAGGATTGTAGGTGTAGCGGGTTTGAAACTCTTGCTGAGTCATACAATGAAAACTAAACTGGACGACAAAATTATCAAAAATTTTGACAAAACAAGAAAAGTGTAAAAGCGCTAATATCTTGCCGCACTCCCCCCATCGGGAATGGAGTTGCGGATAAAGATGCGTATGTCTTCGTTGGCCTGTTGCAGGTCGGGGTAGCGCAGGTACATCATGTGGCCGCTGCGGTAACCTTTAAATGAAAAACGATCCTGAAACTTGCCTCCTTTATCCATTTGCCAAAAGTTGTATTGGCCGCTAAAGTAGTCGCATGCACCGTCGTAGTAGCCCGACTGGAGCATGACGTGCAGCCACGGGTTTTGGGTCACCGCCCTCATCAAATCGTTGCCTGTATTGTTGCCGTCTGTATTCCATGGCCTTACAGGGCCTGAAACGTAGTACTGAAGATCCGTTTTGTATTTGAGGTCGTTGGCTAAATAGTGGTTGATGGCAGGGGTAAAGGCTTGGTTCCAGGCAACCATCTCGGCGTTGTAGTCGGGACGTTCGCCTCCGTCGGCCACATCTTTGCCACGGTAGCGTGAATCGAGGCGGCCTACGGTGTATCCCTCATCGCGCAAAAGCTCTTTCCAGAAAAAGGCGGTGGAGATGGTGAGGTTGTAGTTGATGATGGCCTCTTGGGAGATGCCGGAATAGCGCGATACACGGCGGGCAATCTCCTTCCTTTTTTGCTCCGGTAGTGAGCCGCCCCATGCCAACGCAGGAATGTACTCCTCTATGGTAAAGCGCTCCACTTCGGGTAAAATTTCAAGAAGATCTTTTTGCTGAAGATCGGCCGGAAGCTTTTTGTGGTACCATGCGGTGGCGGCCATGTAGGGCAAAAAGATCGCTTCGCGTACCGGCCCGTCGCGGCGCAGGCCCAAATCGGTGGCAGAGACAAGCACCACCCCGTTTAAAAAGATGTTCTCACGGCTCTGAAGCGCCAAAGCAAGCCCCGATACACGTGTAGTTCCGTAGCTCTCTCCTATTAGAAATTTTGGGGATGTCCACCGGTTGTAACGGGTAATAAAGGTACGGATCCAGCCGGAAAGGTACGCAATGTCTTCGTTTACTCCAAAGAAGTAGCTTCTGTCGCCGTTTTTGTCGAGCATTCGGGAGTAGCCGGTATTGACCGGATTGACAAAGACAATGTCGGCCACGTCGAGCAGCGAATAGGGGTTGTTCTCTGTCCCGTAGGGCATGATGGGATAGCCTTCGTCATCGATTTTGAGTCTTACCGGCCCCGTATATCCCAACTGCATCCACAGAGAAGCAGCGCCGGGTCCTCCGTTAAAAGAGAACACAAGCGGACGCATGGTGCGGTCGCTGATGCCATCGCGCTCGTAGTAGGTAAAATTGATGGCCGCAATGGCTTTACCGTCGAGGTTCCACACCGGCATCATGCCTGTTGTGGCGGTATAGTCAAAGGCAACCCCTTTGACGGTTGTCCTGTGTTTGGTAGATACCACGCTGTCGGGGTTGATGTCGGCGCTTTGCGCGTAAAGAAATCCCGCACAGGCAAGAAGAAGAATCAAGAGGGTAATTTTTTTCATCTTTAGATTGTTACGAATTATCTTGTAAAGATAGCAAAATATTATATACAACATTTACTATTTGTTTGGTATGAATTTTGCTGCATTTTACCCATATTTGCAGCCTCATTTATGAACCGCCATTTATACTGCATATTGCTGTTGCTTTTGCTCCCGCTGGTATGCCCTGCTCAGGGCACACTGATGGGGTACGTTGTTGAAAATAACGATACGCTGTTTGTAGGAACGTTAAACCCTGCATACGTCTTTAACAGACCACTCAGAGAGGTCAAAGATAAAAACTGGGGCGACTATTACCGCATTGTTTACAATTTTAACAAAGCCTATCCATACGCCTTAATGGCTTCTCAAAAAGTATTTGAAATCGACAGCACCATTGCTGTAAAGGCACGCAACGGCCGCGAAAGAGAAAAAATGATTAAAGATTTTGAAAAA
>WQYK01000080.1 GCA_009781275.1 Bacteroidales bacterium
AAAAACAGCCGGAGTATTGCTAAAGCAAAACAGCTACGCAAAGTTTTATGAAGAGGTACACCGCGCTTTGTGGGGTTATATAGGCGACAAGTTGGGAGTTCCCCCATCCGACCACGACAAAGAGTATGTATGTACATTACTCACAGAACGTAATGCGCCCCAACCACTCATAGCAGAGCTATCAGATTTGATAGAGACGTGCGAATTTGCACGTTATGCCCCTGCGCCCGAAGTGGGAGAGATGGATACGGTATACGGCCGGGCATTGCAAATCATTACCAATATTGAACAGACAATAAAATAGTAAAGGCATGAAAAAGAGAACAATTCTTTTATTTTTCGCGTCATGGTGCCTGGTGATGCCGCTCTATGCCCAGCCCACGGATTCTCTGTGGATGCAAGCCAATAACGCCTATTTGCAAGGAGATTATCAGGCAGCGTTTGACACATATAAATCGATATACGACAGAGGGCTTGAATCGGCTTCACTCTGCTACAACATGGGCAACTGCGCCTTTAAAATGCTGCAATATGCCGACGCAATCCTTTGGTTTGAACGCGCCAGACTGCTCGATCCGGACAACCGCGATATCCTGCACAACATAGAACTGACCAACCGTTTTATTTTAGACAAGATAGAGCCTCTCCCCAAATTCTTTATGCGCACCTGGATTTTAAAGGTGCGCAATACCCTCTCTGCCGACCAATGGGCGTGGAGCACCCTTGTGTTGTTGGCCGTTGTGTTCCTGCTTTTGCTGTTTTTCTTTTTTGGACAAAGCCGAAGCTGGCGTCGTTGGGCTTTTTATGGAGCCATGCTTGCAATCATCCTATCCATAAGTACTTTTTCATTTGGCTGGAGCCAAAAGCGCGAGAGGGAACGACGTGAATACGCCATCGTATTTGCCCCCGTAGCCACCATCAAGAGCGCCCCAGACAGACAAGGCAAAGACCTCTTTATCATTCATGAAGGAACAAAAATCCGCATTATGGAGCAGGTCGGCGGCTGGGGCCGGATTGAGCTGGCAGACGGACGGCAGGGGTGGATGGAGCTGGGGCAGATGGAGCGGATTTGAAAGAAAATCGCTATCTTTGCACTTTATTTATCTACTAACCATGGATTACAATACCCAAAGAGAAAAGTTGATTATGCCGGAGTACGGCAGGTATGTGCAGAAGTTGCTGCAGCAGGTAAAGTCGTTGCCTGACAAAGAGAAACGAAGTGAACAGGTGCGCGCTGTGGTCAATGCCATGGGCATCCTCAATCCGCACATGAGGGATATGAACGACTTCAAGCGTAAGTTGTGGGATCATGCGTTTGTCATTTCAGATTTTGATCTTGATATTGATGCGCCTTACCCTATGCCCACCTGCGAATCGTTTAGTGCGCCACCACAAAAGATCGAGTTAGAAGACCGACCGCTCAAAGTAAATTACTATGGCCGAAACATCCAAAACATGGCAGAAGCGTTGGCGCTGAGGCCTCCCGGGCAGGAACGCGACGAGATGGTGATGTCATTGGCCTACTATATGCGCAAGCAATATCTGATTTGGAACAAAGAGAGCGTGACCGACCAAACCATATTTAACGATTTGGCCACCTTGTCACAGGGACGACTTCATGTTCCTGAGGGATTTAAGATGGATGAGGTACAGGGCGAACTGGTTCGTCAGGCTTACCTGCAGTCCAAAAACGGACAATTACGGAGTGGAATGGGGGGCGGTTACCGCAAAAAGAGAAAGAAAAAACCACAAAAATTTTAACCATGTCTGCATTCAAAGTTCAAGGTTCGGCAAAGTTATCGGGTTCGATTGTGCCGCAGGGCGCCAAAAACGAGGCGTTACAGATTTTAAGCGCTGTTTTGCTGACCGCGCAAAAGGTGAAGATTGATAACGTTCCCAATATCTTGGACGTGAATAAACTCATCGACCTGTTGAGGGATTTGGGGGTTGAGGTGGAGGCGCATGGCGGAGGTTCGTATACCTTTTGCGCCCAATCTGTCAATATGGACTTTGTCACCAGCTCCGAGTTTGTCAGAAAAGCGGCTGCGCTGCGTGGTTCGGTGATGTTGGTTGGGCCTCTGCTGGCCCGATTTGGCGTGACCTACATGCCACGCCCGGGTGGAGACAAAATCGGTAGACGCAGGCTGGACACCCATTTGATTGGTTTGGAGACGCTGGGTGGAAAGCTGACGCACGAACCCTCCCTCGATTGCTTCAAGATAGAGGCAAAATGCCTCAAGGGCGCCTACATGTTGTTGGATGAGGCTTCGGTAACGGGCACAGCCAATATTGTGATGGCTGCTGCGTTGGCTCAGGGAGTTACCACGATTTACAACGCTGCATGCGAACCCTATTTGCAGCAACTGTGCGCCATGCTGGTGCGCATGGGGGCAAAGATATCGGGCATTGGCTCCAATCTGCTTACCATAGAGGGGGTGACCTCTCTTGGAGGTACGGAGCATCGGATTTTACCCGACATGATAGAGGTGGGGAGCTTTATAGGATTGGCGGCTATGACAGGCAGCGAATTGACTATCAAAGACGTTGCTTATGAAAAGTTGGGCATTATTCCCGCTCAGTTTCGCCGTTTGGGGATTGCGTTTGAGCGTAGGGGCGAAGACCTCTACATTCCCGCACAGGAACATTACGAGATAGAGTCGTTCATGGATGGCTCCATCATGACCATTGCAGACGCTCCATGGCCCGGACTTACTCCCGACCTATTGAGCATCTTTTTGGTTGTCGCCACACAAGCCAAAGGGTCGGTGCTGATTCACCAAAAGATGTTTGAGAGTCGGCTCTTTTTTGTAGACAAGTTGATAGACATGGGCGCCCAAATCATTCTGTGCGACCCTCATCGGGCAACAGTCATTGGCCTTGACCGCTCTTTTCAATTAAGGGGAATGCGAATGACCTCTCCCGACATTAGGGCGGGCGTATCGTTGCTGATTGCCGCGCTTAGCGCCAAAGGAGTGAGTCATATTGACAATATTGAGCAGATTGACAGGGGATACCAGAATATTGACATACGGTTAAACGCATTGGGTGCGCAAATAGAGCGCATTGGTGGATAATATCTGAGGAGTGATTATGACAAGAAAGAAAAAAAAAGAGAACCCCGAAACCGCTCCTCCGCCCAAAGGCAAAGAGGCGTTGCGCATCATTATCGGACTGTTTTTTTGCCTCTTTGGGGTCTACACCTTAGTGGCGCTGGTCTCGTTCCTCTTTACATGGACGCAAGACCAGAGTTTGTTAACACATCCCAACCTCTTTAATTCGTCAGTTTCTGCGGACAACGGCGGCGGAAAGTTGGGTTTTTTATGGGCGCACTTCCTAGTAGGCAGGCTGTTTGGACTCGGAGCGTTTGTCATTCCGTTCTTTCTTCTTGCTCTATCGTTGTTCTGCCTAAAAATAAGAAGAATAAGCTTAGTCCGCGTCTGTTTGCTTTCTGTTTTTGGCTGCATCATCCTTTCTGTGTTTTGCAGTTATGTCTTTAGTTTTACCGCTATGAACGAGTGGTTTGGCTGGGGCGTGGGTGGCTCTTACGGCTATTTTGTGAATCGCTATTTGATTACCATGCTGGGTATTCCCGGTACGGGGTTGATACTATCTGCGTTATTCTTTATTTGGTTGCTGTTCCTCTTTCCCGGACTTTCGTCTTGGATATGGCAAACCATCCATCGGAAAAAGGTTGACGTGGAGGCATCAATAGAAGCAGAAGAAGAGGAGATTGAAATGATTGACGATAATACGGTTGAAACGGGCAGAGTGGTGACGATGGAGGTGATGCATCAGCCAAACCGACCCAACACACCAAACGAAGGCGAGCCCGCTTTTGTGATAGAGACGCCCCAACAAGATAAAGAAGAAGAAGCCGGACACGACTTGGGTAGTTTGGATACCTTTTACGACCCCCGGCTTGACCTTACCAAATATCAGTTTCCACCCCTCTCCCTGTTGGAAAATTATAAGGATAAAATCTTTGAAGTGCCACGCGATGAACTTGAAAAGAATAATCGGCGTATTGTACAGGCGCTCAGCGATTATAAGATTAGCATAGAGAAGATATACGCCCGTCCGGGCCCCACTGTGACGTTGTATGAAATCTACCCTGCTCCGGGCGTTCGGATTTCCCGGATTAAGGGTTTGGAAGACGACATCGCCCTTAGCTTGGCGGCGCGCGGCGTGCGGATTATTGCCCCCATTCCGGGTACCAACGCTGTGGGGATTGAGGTGGCCAACGATCGACCCAGTGTGGTGCCCATGTTGACGATATTAGATTCCCCCAAATTTAGAGAGGCTAAGTTTGACCTCCCCATAGTGATTGGTAAGAGCATCTCCAACGAAGTGATGGCATTTGACTTGGCCAAGATGCCCCACCTGCTGGTGGCCGGCGCCACCGGACAGGGTAAGTCGGTGGGACTAAACGCCATTATCGTTTCGCTCCTCTACCGTATGCACCCCTCTTTCCTCAAATTTGTATTGGTCGACCCCAAAAAGGTGGAGTTGTCGCTCTACAACAAGTTAGAAAAGCATTTCTTGGCCAAATTACCTGACAGCGAAGAGCCTATCATTACCGACACCCAAAAGGTGGTCTACACCTTACGTTCACTCTGTAAAGAGATGGATTCCAGATACGACCTTCTCAAGTTGGCACAAGTGCGCAACATTAGAGAGTATAACGAGAAATACCTCTCCCGCCGTCTCAATCCCACCAAAGGGCATCGGTTTATGCCTTTTATTGTGGTGATTATAGATGAGTTTGCCGATTTGTTAATGACAGCGGGACGGGAGATTGAGGAGCCTGTGTCACGCCTTGCACAGTTGGCGCGCGCCATTGGGATTCACTTGGTGATTGCCACGCAACGCCCCACTACCAACATTATTACCGGCTTAATCAAAGCAAACTTCCCTGCACGTATCGCCTTTAGGGTGGTGTCGAGCATCGACTCGCGTACCATCCTGGATGCCGGCGGCGCCAACCAATTGGTGGGAAAAGGCGACATGTTGCTATCGTCAGGCAGTGAACTCACTCGTGTACAATGTGCTTTGATTGATACACCCGAAGTGGAGCGAATCACCGAATTCATTAGCGCCCAAATGGGATATAGTTCGGCATACTTTTTGCCTGAGTATACAGGAGAGGAGGAAGGCGGCGGAACCATTGATGTAGACCTCAAAAAGAAGGATGCCCTTTTTGACGAGGCGGCCAAATTGGTAGTTCAGTACCAACAAGGTTCCACATCATTGATTCAAAGAAGGATGAACCTTGGCTACAACCGTGCGGGCCGTATTATGGACCAGTTAGAGGCGGCAGGCATTGTAGGCCCTGCAGAGGGGAGCAAGGCGCGACAGGTGTTGATTTCCGACTTTGCCTCTTTGGACCGAATTTTGGATGGTATATAAAACTGCATACACGCTTCTCTTTGCCCTTGTTTCAACGTTATCAGCATGGGCGCAAACCCATTCCGCCACGCAAATCATGGAGCGCTTTAGCGCCCGTATGTTGGAGTCGGTTGCCGTTGAGATGCACTTTACCCTCTCCGGAGCAGACCGGCAGGGGAGGAGCATTGTGCCCATGGAGGGAATGATTTATCGTCAGGGAGACGACTACGCAATGTTAAACGAATCGGTAGAGGTTTATGCCTACAAAGATACCAAGTGGTTATACACTGTGGACAATGACGAAGTCATCATCATGCCGCACGACCCTGCCACTACCGATTTGTTAGAGAATCCTCTGGCGCTCTTTTCCACGCAATTGACAAAGGAGTACACCATCTTGCCCCGCCCCAACTCATTTACAGATAAAGGGCAGGAGATCGTAGAGATCACCCTTTCTCCCATTGGAAAGAACACCCCGTACTCATCCATTCTGCTGCGAATCAATAACAAGACCTTTTTTCCCCACAGTGTCAAATACATCGCCAAAGACAACTCATGGTTTGAAGCAGTGATCACAAAATACACCACTATCGACCAACCATTTCCCCCCGAACGGTTTGTCTTTTCTTCAGAGAAGCATCCGGGGGTTTATGTGATTGATTTGAGGTAGCAGGTATCGAAATTTTACATAACTTTGCCTTTGATTAACCAGTAAAATGTGCGAGAGATGAATAGTGTATCAGAAAATCAAAAAGTTACTCCTGAAATCGTATGGGAAGCCTTTAGGGAAACTGACCGGCAATTGAAGGAATCGAGAGCCAATTTTGACAGGGAATTAAAAGAATCGAGAGCCGATTTTGATCGGCGAATGGAAGACTATGACCGGCAGCGGAAAGAGTCCAATGCCGATTTTGACCGGCAGCGGAAAGAGTCTAATGCCGACTTTGACCGGCGAATAAAAAAGTTGGAAGAGTTGACAGGTTCGTGGGCAAACAATCATGGAGCGTTTGCAGAAGACTATTTTTTCAACTCTTTTGAAAAAGGAAAGCAAAACTTTTTTGGAGAAAGATTTGACAGAATTGAAAAAAACGTTCACACGCATCTTGATGCAAAAATAAAGGACGAGTACGATATTGTATTCATCAACGGCAAATCAGTAGCGATTATAGAAATCAAATACAAGGCGCATGAGCGGAATATCCCACAAGTAATCAAAAAAGCAGAGACTTTTAGAGCAAACTTTCCCAATTATGCAAGCCACCAAATTTATCTTGGTTTGGCAAGCATGTCGTTTTATCCGAAACTAGAGAAAGAGTGTATGAATCAGGGCATTGCTGTGGTCAAACAGGTGGGTGATACGGTGGTTATTAACGATTCGAACCTCAAGGTTTTCTAGGGGTTTTTGTGACTATTCCAAAGACAAAAAACACCTTGCAGGTCGCAAAACGTTCGTTTTTGCTTGTACAAGGTGTTTTTCCTATAGAGAAATACTCGACTACTTCCGCATCATCCGCTGATAATCCTCCTGCGAAGCTACCACAAGGCGCTCGTACTCACGAGAGCCGGTACCGGCAGGAATCAGGTGTCCGCAAATGACGTTCTCTTTAAGCCCTTCGAGCGTATCGGTTTTGCCGTAAA
>WQYK01000081.1 GCA_009781275.1 Bacteroidales bacterium
AAATAGCGAAAAAAGAGGTCATGCATCTCCTCATCAATCACAAACGAAAGCGACAACTGCTCACCCTGTTTCATGGTCGAAGTCTCAATGTTTCTGGCAAAATAGAGGAGGGTCATGAGGTCAAAGGTGCACGGTTTGCCTTGCATGATGGTGTCTTTGACGCGGTTATTGCTGCGGGTAACACGTGCATCAATCTGATGATTTTCAATAAAGATAAATCGATTTTGAATCGTGTATTTTCCTTCGTGAATGTCGCGGTAAAAGTAGAGGGGCGTTACGTTCCTTGCCCTAAAGCGCGCTTCGTAGGTATCTCTGATTCTAAAGAATTTGTCAAAAAACGGATAGGTTTTTACCGATGCGTCGGCCTGGAACCATGGCTCAGGTCCACTCTCTTTATAGGTCACTGTGGTGGTCAGCTCCCCCACTTCTGTGCGGATAACGCCCCAGGTGTAGTTGGCCACAAAGGTGATTTGCTCCCCATCTTTAAATGAGAGTTGTTCAAAAGGAATGTCTCTGATGGGCATGCAATTGTTGTTTGTATCCTGCCCAAAAAGGCATGGAGATGCGAGGGTCAACAGCCCTAAGATTGGTATGTATATTTTTTTCATAATCAAATATTATTGATCAAAATCAATATTTGGAGTGATCACTTGGTTATTCATTCTTGATTCGTAGGTTCTCATGCCGTCGTTGCTATGTATTTCATGGTCATTCATATCCAAGAACTTTGCTTCCTCGGCGCGGAAACGCATCTGCACATCCCCTATCTCCCCGTTTCTATGCTTGGCCACAATGATCTCCGCAAGACCTATTAACGAATTTCCTGCGGTGTCCTCCGTGATTCCAAGTTTCTCCGGTCGATGGATAAACAGAACTAAGTCGGCGTCCTGCTCAAGAGCGCCCGACTCCCTAAGGTCGCTCAACATTGGCCGCTTGTTTCCGCCCCGCGTCTCCACCGAGCGGTTCATCTGCGACAATGCGATAATCGGGACGTTCAGCTCTTTGGCAACAGCCTTGAGTGAGCGTGAGATGGCAGAGACCTCCTGCTCCCTCATGCCACGCAGTTCCGGCGGGCCCACCATTAACTGCAAGTAGTCTATGATGATGATTTTTACCCCCATCATCGATACCAAACGGCGCGCCTTGGAGCGAAACTCGTAAATCGAGGGCGAAGGGGTATCGTCTATATAGAGCGGTGCGCTGGCCAAGTTTTTGATTCCTGACTCAATTTGAGTCCACTCAAAGGGTTGCAACTTGCGTCCTCCGCGAATTTTGTCAGATTCTAAGCCTGTCTCGCTAACCATAAGCCTCTTTATCAATTGGATGGATGACATTTCCAATGAAAAAAACGCCACGGGAATCTTGTGGTCAACGGCCATATTCCGCGCCATGGTCAACACAAATGCCGTTTTTCCCATCGACGGACGACCCGCCACAATGATAAAATCTGATGGCTGCCATCCCAACGTAATGCGATCTAACGATGTATAGCCCGAAGCAACGCCGCTTAAACCATCCGACCTTGACTGAGCAACCTGTAACTCTTCCATCGCCTGATTAAGGATAATCTTTACCGACTGAGAGTCCCGTCTGAGGTTACGGTCCGACAAGGTGAATAGTTTCTGCTGAGCAGTGTCCAACAGGTCATCCACCGGAATGGAGTCATCAAATGAGTCCCTTTGAACCTCATAAGAGATGCCAATCAGCTCCCGTTGGATGTATTTTTGGAGTAAAATTTTGACATGATAGTCCACGTGTGCTGCAGCCCCTACCCTGTTGCTCAATTGACTTAGGTAATAGGGTCCTCCCACCTCCTCCAACTGTTGCTCTTTTTTTAGCTCCTCGGCTACGGTAAAAATATCGACAGGGTCGTGGCGCAAGGAGAGCGACACAATCGATGAAAAAATCTTTCTATGGGCCTCTTTGTAAAAACAATCGGGTGTCAGGATGCCCATCACATCGGTCACAGCGTTAGATTCGAGCATGAGTGCGCCCAAAACAGCTTCCTCAATATCAATGGCCTGAGGTGGCTTTTTACCCATATCGAGTCCCAATAAATCGATGTTGGTCTCCTTTTTTGCTTTGTTCTTGTCGTTTCTTACTGTTTTGGCCATAGATGTTTTATAAACGATTGATTGTTTTTATCATAATTCTGCACGCTTCGTCAATCTCCTCTGATGTGATGGTGAGGGGCGGGGCAATTCTAAAGGCGGAACCGCAAAAAAGAAAGCCATCCAAAACAATCCCTTCCTCAACCCCCAAATCAATAAACCTCCTTACCAGCTCACTCTTATCCAACTCACAAGCCAACAAAAGCCCTTCTCCTCGAACCTCCCGGATGTGCGGAGCCCCCTCAAGAAGCGACCTGAATCGCCTCCCCTTCTCTTCTATTTGCCCAAGCAAATTTCTTGCCAAAATAACCTGCATCGCCGCCATTCCGGCTGCACAACATATCGGATGTCCGCCAAAGGTGGTGATGTGTCCCAGCATCGGGGCAGATTGCCATGCCTTCATCAACTCCGGTTCTGTGATGATGGCGCCTAACGGCATCCCTCCGCCCAGCGCCTTGGCCAAGCACAAGATGTCCGGCGTCACCCCATACTTTTGAAAAGCAAACAGAGCGCCGGTTCTGCCAAATCCTGTTTGCACTTCATCAAAAATCAACAAGGCGCCCGTTTGGGTACAACGCTCCCTGAGCGCTTCTAAATAGCCGGGGCGGGGCGTGATCACACCCGCCTCTGCCTGAATCGGCTCCACCAAAACAGCGGCCGTAGCCGTTGTGATTTTCTCAAGCTCTTCTATATCATTAAACCGCAATTGCCGTACTTGAGGCAATAGCGGTCTAAAAGAACGTTTAAATGATTCGTCTCCTATCAAACTCAAAGCGCCGTGCGTACTGCCGTGGTAGGCGCGCTCAAATCCGACGAGTTCCCGCCTACCGGTCACCCGTTTGGACAGTTTAAGGGCGGCCTCAATCGCCTCGCTCCCCGAATTGACAAAGTATACCGACTGCAACGAAGGCGGAAGGTGGTTGCACAAAAGGGCAGCATATTGAACCTGTGGCGCTTGAACAAATTCGCCATACACCATCAGGTGTGAATAGCGATCGGCCTGGCTCCTGATGGCGTTCACTACGTCGGGATGTGCATGGCCAACATTGCTCACACTCACTCCAGAAACGAGGTCTATATACGAGGTTCCCTGAGGGTCAAAAAGTCGAATCCCCTCGGCGCGCTCAATTTCAAGCCCCATGGGATTCGGCGATGTCTGGCCTATGTGCTTAAAAAAGAGTGTTTTGTTTTCAATCTTATTTCCCTTCAAATTCGCCATTTACCAAGATTCGGCCGCAATATTCACATACAATGATTTTCTTGCTCATGCGAATATCTAACTGTCTTTGAGGAGGAATTTTATTAAAGCACCCGCCGCACGCATCGCGTTTAACCGTTACCACGGCTAAGCCGTTTCTGGCGTTATTTCTTACTTTTTTGTATGCATTGAGCATCCTTTCATCTATCTGACTTTGAATCATCGATGAGCGCTTTTTAATCTCCTCTTCCTCTTTTGCCGTCTCTTTAATGATGATGTCCAACTCTTTCTTCTTGTTTTCAAGGTCGATTTTACGGTCATCCAACGCTTGTTGCGCCAACTCTGACTGCTCTTTGCGCTCTTTGAGCAACAAAGAGAATTCCCGGATTCGCTTTTCTGCCAATTCGGCTTCAAGCCCCTGATACTCTATCTCCTTGGAAAGAGAGTCGTACTCACGATTGTTCTTTACATTGTTTTGCTGTGCGGTATATTTGACCACCAACGCCCGAGCATTTTCTACGTCCAACTTACGCTGAGCGATGTCTTTCTCTATAGCCTTGACCTCCGCCTGAATATTTCCCACTCTTGTGGTAAGGCCCAGGATGTCATCCTCTAAGTCCTGCACTTCCAAGGGGAGTTCTCCCCTCATTAAAAATATGCTATCTAATTGTGAATCCGATTGCTGTAGTTCGTACAACAGACGCAGCTTAATATCCATGGTTAGTTCGCCCTCTCCCGACATTTTCGAGAGCATGATAAACGATTCGGCATCGATAAAATGCTCGGAGTTTTGTTTTGCTTTTGTACCGGTTTTTGTTTTTGCTGTAGCCATAATCAAGCTTTTATAAATATTGGATGGGATTAGTATTGTTCTTTGTTATATGAACTGCAAAGTTAACGTTTTTTTCTGACAGCATACGAGCGAATTTTTGAACGATTCCTATTTCGCTCTCATAGTGGCCTATATCTGCAATCATCATCTTTTTTTCCAAAGAGAAAAAGTGATGGTAGCCAATGTCTCCGCTCAGGAAGATATCAGCCCCGCTCTCTAATGCCTGCGGAATGATCGATGAGCCGCTCCCTCCGCATACCGCTACCCTGTTAATCACAGGCACAAACTCGGCGCCGACCCGCAAGCAGGAGAGGTGAAAAATACGTTTCACCATTTGAAGAAACGAGTGCACCTCCTGCGGCGAAGGCAGGTTCCCCACCACACCCAAGCCCACAGGGCCTTCTAAGACAGATTGTTTGTCAGGGTGTAGTATCTCTATATTTTGCAGAGCCAACATCTCCGCCATCACTCCGCTCACGCCCGACGCCACTTTATCGGCATTGGTATGAGAAGAGTAGATGACCAGATCGCTCTTTATTGCCAACGCCACCATCCTAGCGACTTCGTTTTGCCCACAAAGCTGCCTAAAACCATGAAAAATAAGTGGATGGTGGCTAATAATCATATCTGCGCCTAATTCAAGCGCCTCTTCAATCACTTTGGGCGTCACATCAAGGCAAAGCAATACGCCCCTTACCGGAGCCTGCGGCAGCCCAACGCAAAATCCTGCATTGTCCCACGACTCCTGTATAGAGAGCGGCGCCCACGCTTCTATCATGGCTGCGACTTCCCGCGCTGTCATAGATTCTCTTTTATCTCTGATAGTTCTTGACGAATACGATTTAACGAGGTGATTACGTCTACACTTTTGTCCGCGCCTTCCCTGTTGTCGGACATCCGCTTCTCTGCTCCTTCTAAAGTCATTCCACGCTCTTTAACAAGATGATAGATAATTTTGTAATTCTCCACATCGGATGCCGTAAAGAGTCTGTTTCCCTTTTTGTTCCTCACCGGCTTAATAAAATCGGAAAACTTTTGCGACCAAAAACGGACTAAGGAGGTGCTTTCACCAAGCAATTCGGCCACTTCGCCAATGGTATAATACATTTTGTCGTTCATAATGGCCTCTTTAAATTTATATTCGGGTGGGAGAGGGGACTCGAACCCCCGGCCTCCAGAGCCACAATCTGGCGCTCTAACCTACTGAGCTACAACCACCATAATAATTCTCATTGAAATGAGGGTGCAAAATTACGAAAAATTTTTGGAATAGATCAGATTTTGGGTGCGATTTGGGGTACAATTTTAAAAAACAGATAAAGCAACCTGGTATTTTTTATTGTTGTTCGTTTCTTCGTTTAAACCCGATCATGATTCTATTTTTGTCCAGTTGAGGCATTTTTGTGGACAATGCCCCTATGGCGTTATAAAGATTATCAATGTCTTTGCGCACATCTTCTGACAGGTCATTCATCGCTTCCAAATTATCTTCATCTGCACGTTTCAAGCGTTCATGCCCCCGTTCCAGTTGTAGCATCCGTTCCCTCAGTTGGGCAATCTCTACAGATTCAGAGGCACGAGTAAGGAGGTATTCCCTAACAGCTACAAAGGCACGCATGATGCGCCTGTTTACCTCAATGGCGAAAACGGTATTTAACACACTGCTCAACATCGCTACGCCCAGCTCTCCAAATGCGAATGGTAAATATTTTATATTTCCTCCCCTTCCTTTGTTCAAGATACCAAATTGGCATCTTGAAATCTCTTCTCTTGTTAATTGAAACATAAAGTCCTCTCCCTCAAATCGCTCCATATTGCGCCTGACAGCTCGTTTTAATTGCGCTGTTTCAATCCCATACATTTCTGCCAAATCCACATCAAGCATCACCCGACGCCCACGAATTTCATAGATTTTGTTCTCGATTGTTGTTAGTTGTAGTTCCATCGCCTCGTTCTTTTTCTTTGGCAAAGGTACAAAATGTTTTTACATGTTGTGAGGGGGAGTGCCTCGCCGGCTTTGCGGCTCGGTATTTGGCAGGAGATACCATGTGGGGGGATTAGCGAGCTTTGCTCGCTGATCCCAAAGGGGGGGGTCTAACAAGACAATCTGTGGCGGCTTCGCCGCCACCACGTAATAAGCAAGCGCCCCTGAATTCGAATATATTCGATTCAGGGGCTTTTGCTTATTAGTGCCGCCGGAGGCGGAGATTGGCTTGTGACCTCGGAGGGATTCAAACCCCCGACTTTCAGAACCGGAATCTGACGTTCTATTCAGCTGAACTACGAGGCCGGGTTGGAGGGCAAAGGTATAACAAATTATGGGAAATGTGTTATCTTTGTCCTTTATTATAGAGTATTTAATTAAATATCAATAGCAATGATAGTGTATGTTTTCCCGGGTCAGGGCGCTCAGTTTAGTGGAATGGGCAAGGAGTTGTATGGCCAAAATGAGTTGGCTAAAGAACTCTTTGACAAGGCAAATAAAATTTTAAATTTTAATATTACCGACCTGATGTTTGAGGGGACGGCGGATGATTTGAGGCAAACCAAGGTGACGCAGCCTGCGATTTTTTTGCACTCTGTGGTTCTTGCGGCTTGCTTGCCCGATTTTGCTCCCGATATGGTGGCGGGGCATTCGTTGGGGGAATTCTCGGCGTTGACGGCTGCTAAGGCGCTCTCTTTTGAGGAGGGTTTGCGACTGGTGTTGGCGCGGGCGCAGGCGATGCAGAGAGCGTGTGAGATACAGCCTTCTACTATGGCTGCGGTGATGGGATTGCCCGATGAAAGGGTGGAGGAGATTTGCGCCTCGATTGAGGGAGTTGTGGTGGCGGCTAACTATAATTGTCCGGGGCAGTTGGTGATTTCGGGCGCGATTCC
>WQYK01000082.1 GCA_009781275.1 Bacteroidales bacterium
ATCGCATTGCGGGCCCTGCGGGCATAGTAGCGGTTGTGCAAACGACGTTTTTCGTTTTGACGGTTTCGTTTTTCAGCTGAAGCGTGATTAGCCATAAGATTCTTTTTGTGTTTGTAGCCAGTAGGGGAATCGAACCCCTATTGCAAGAATGAAAATCTTGAGTCCTAACCGTTAGACGAACTGGCCTTTTATTGGGAGCGCAAAGATAAAGCGATTTTTCTTATCTGCAAAAAAATCTTTCCGTTCCTATTTTTGTTCTTCCTGATCATTAGCCCACTCAAATGAATAGAGGATCGACTCGACTTGCCTTACGTAGTTTCGTTTGTCGTATCTGGGCGCATAGACAAAAGCGGTAAGGACAAGAACGTGCTTGTTTTGTACATCAAGCCAAAAGTGAGAGATAAATGGGCCTCCCATAAAGTCGTTTTCCACTTCCCAGTGTCCGCGCAACTCTGCAAAATCTCTATTTTTAAAACTTATCCAGCGAAGAGAAGGCTCCACTTGGGAATAAAACGTCATATAGGAGTTGTCTAATGGTCCGGGCACCTCTTTTTTCATTACGGCATTACACTCCCTAATCATTACTTGCTTGGTGAGAGAGGCGCTGTCTACATATGGATAGGTATAGACGAGAATACCTAAGGTGGTGTATGTTGTTTCGCTCGAGATCCAGATAAAGTTTTTCTCCTGCTTTTTCAAGGCATATCCCACCGGAAAGTATGGCGAACCTCCAAATGATTCGTTGACTAAGAGGCGCAGGCTCTTCTCTTCGTATCGTTTGGCGGTGGCGACTCCTCTGTTTCGTTCTGCCTGTTCTAAAGCGCTGATCAATCTTTGACCTTGTTTTTCAAAACAGTTGAGAACAGAAGGAACATCCGGTCCAGAGAACGTGACCACAATTTGAGGTGCAGCCCAAACGTTCTCCTGAATCACCATCTGCGCCTCCGGAAATTCCGGAGAGACATTGACAATGACTAAGCTTCTATGTGATTGAAAGATCTTGCTAAAAGCGTTACTCGGAACAGTAAAGAGGGTGAACAAAGGCTCCCGCTGAGGAAGAAATGGGTAGTCACCGGCTAAGGTTGCCTTGATAGCGGCGCCTAACTCTCCTTCCCAGTCCGATTTGTCCATAATGATCCCTACCTCTCCCGCTTTGCCCGAAGAATAAGGTAAGAGCTGGGGACTGTTTTTACACGCTGACAGGAGGGTGGCAGCAGCAATCATAGAAATTGTAAAAAATCGAAACATGATATAAGAGGTTAAAAATTATTTAAATAATCGAAAAATATCATTCCCGAGCGCTAAGGCCATGATTGCAAGTAATAACATCATTCCAATCATTTGGGAATATTCAAGAAATTTGTCCCCGGGCTTGCGTCTGGTGATCATTTCATAGAGAACAAAGAGGATGTGTCCGCCGTCTAAAGCGGGAATCGGCAACATATTCAATACCGCAAACATAATCGATAAGAATGCGGTAACAAACCAAAAACTGTTCCAATCCCAAGTAGGGGGGAAAATTTTCCCGATCGTAATCACGCTTCCTACCGATTTGTATGCTTCGGTTTTTGGAGAAAAGATCAAACCAAGATCCTGCATGTATTTGGCAACGGTAGAATATGCTTTAACCGCTCCGGCAGGCAAAGCGGAAAAGAGGGTGTATGATTTTGTGGTAAAGGTAAAAGCGGGTGACAATAACACCCCAATCAGCCCCTCCTCATTGATGTAGAGAGGTAAGTCGATCATTTGTCCCTCTCTTTCGATTTGAGCCTCAACCGCACTGTTGGCAAGAAGGGGCAGGGCGGCTTGAATCAACGCCTTATTCATGGGCGTTCCGTTAATGCCCACTACTTTATCGCCGACGGATAAGCCCGAAGAGGCGTTATGCGAAGTCTTGGGGATTGATCCTATAACAAAAGGTGCATCGGGGTCATCGCGAAGCGCAAAAAGATACGGCTCTTTTAAGATGACGGGAATATACTTTTCGTCAAAATGAAAACGAACCGTATCCCCCAAGCGCAGCACGGTGATCGTATTTGGGCGGTTGCGCAAAAGATCCCCAACAAGATCTCTAAAAGCTGCAGTCGACAGAGATACTTTGTCGTAAGCCAAAATCATATCGCCGTCTCTAAAACCGATCTCTTTGGCCAATTCACTGCAAGAGACGCCATAAACGGCATCCTTGTTTTGCAGGTACTCCTCTCCCCAGGTGTAGAGCATGGCGCTGTAGAGCAAAACAGCAAAGATTAAGTTAAACAAAACACCGCCAAACATCACCAAAAATCGTTGCCAGGCCGGTTTACCTCTAAACTCCCATGGTTCCGGCTCTTTTTTCATGCTCCGGGTATCCATAGACTCGTCGATCATCCCCGATATTTTACAATACCCGCCCAACGGAAGCCATCCGACTCCATACTCCGTATGGTCTTGCTCCCGCCGCCAGTCGTCGGCAGGTATCTCATCCAAAGGAACCTCTTCGTATAACGCTTTCCCTTTTTGGTCCTTTACAACCTCCCCAAAGTGGTTTTTGACTTGACGGTACTTATCGGGAATGTTGCGGGCAAAAAACCTGTATTGCCGTTTGCCATTGATCTTTTTCCATCGTATCAGAGAGATGACCGGATTAAAAAAGAGATAGAACTTATCTACCCGCATACGAAAAAGTCGGGCAAAGAAAAAGTGACCGCATTCATGTACCAGGACAAGAATGGAGAGGGCCAAAATTACCTGTGTTGTTTTAACAAGTATATCCATGTTTAAAAAGTTTTTAACAAATTTTGTGCCACAATACGGGCTTGGTTATTAGTAAGGTGAATATCTGAAAGTGTGGGTTGTGAGATAAAGCTGATTGCCTGGATTGTTTTTTCGATCACAACGGGAACCTGATGAAAAGAGATGCTGTCGTTTAAAAAAGCACTTACGGCCACCTCGTTTGCGGCATTGAGCGCACAAGGCATATTCCCGCCTTGTTTTAAAGCGCTATACGCCAACGTAAGGCAAGGGAATCTCTCAAAATCAGGGGGATAAAAGTCGAGATGTTTCAACTGTTCAAAACGCACCTCAGGCAAATCAAGGGGAAAGCGCTGGGGAAAACTGAGCGCAAACTGAATGGGAATACGCATGTCGGGATGGCTCATTTGAGCCTTTACGCTGCCATCTTCAAACTGCACCATGGAGTGTATGATGGATTGAGGATGAATGATTACGTCAATAATGGACGGAGACACGCCAAACAACCAATGGGCTTCGATCACCTCTAATCCTTTATTCATCATCGTGGCCGAATCGATGGTCACCTTTTCTCCCATATTCCAGTTGGGATGTTTGAGTGCCTGCTCTTTACGTATAAAGGGAAGTTCATCGGCAGAGGTGTGCCAAAAGGGCCCTCCGGATGCGGTAAGAACGATTTTTTTGATAGGACTGCGCTCACCAAGCAAACACTGAAAAATGGCGGAGTGCTCCGAATCGACGGGAATAATGGGCGCGTGGTTGTGAAGGGCAGCTTTCATAACCAAATCTCCTCCGGCCACTAACGTCTCTTTATTTGCCAAGGCGACAGGCTTGCCCGCACGTAGCGCAGATAGGGTAGGCGCCAAACCGGAAAACCCGACCAATGCATTAAATACAATGTCAATATTCTCAAACGCCACCATGTCGCAGAGCGACTCTTCACCTGCAAAAACTTTGATGGGGTAGGGTGCAAGCGCCTCTTTGACTTGATTGTAATAAGATGCTTCTGAGATGATAACAATATTCGGCTGATACTTAATCGCTTGTTCAATAAGCATGTCTGTATTGCTTCTGGCTGTGATCACTTCAATCTCAAACCTCTGCGGATGATTCGAAATCACCTCCAGGCATTGGCGTCCAATCGAACCGGTAGCGCCCAACACGGCAATGCGCTTTTTGTTCATAGAAGCATTAAAATGTGATATATTTTGCAGGGTCGACTGCTGTTCCGTTGTGCCATAGTTCAAAATGGAGGTGGGCTCCGGTAGTTGCCGATCCTGTGTTTCCCACCAAGGCAATAGGAGTCCCTGCTTTTACACGCTCGCCGGTCTTTCTTAACAGCTTAGCATTATGTTTATAGATAGAAATCAGATTGTTGTCATGTTGTACCTGAATAACAAACCCGGTATCATCTGTCCAGCCGGCAAAAACGACCGTGCCGTCTAAAACTGCAAAGACCGTAGCATCCAGAGGGGCCGCAATATCTATGGCAAAGTGGTTTTTGGCAATGCTAAATCCGTCTGAAACGATTCCTTTTACAGGAGAAAAAAAGAGAACTCCGTCGACTTGCTGTACAGAGTTGCGTTGAAGGGTGCCAAATTGCTCTTGCTGTTGCACCTCTCTACGCAACAGGGAGTCTTCCCGGGAACGCGCAATGGCGCCTCTCACAGATGTCGATAGGCTATCTGCCTGATCCCCGATTATGGATTCAAAATCAATGGGCACCTCATCATTCATAATTCGCTGTATATTGGTCAGATGCACCTCCCACCTTGTTATTACCTGTTCCAAAGAGTCCGCTTTTAGGGCGTTAGAGACAATGGTTCGACTGGTCTGCTTATCGGGGTATCCCGGAATAAGTTCACGTAAAGAGGTAAAAGCGATTAGGACGGTGACAGAAGCAATAATGATCGTTACAATAATAGCGGTACTTATCAAGATGCCCAACCCCGAGGTTCTTATAACAAATATCTCATAATGAGAAGAATCGTTATAGATAGATAATCGATATTTACTGAGCAGTCTGTTCCTTTTTTCTAAATGTTTTGTTGCCATGCTGTATACTGGTGAGGCTACAAAAGTAACCCTTTTTTAGGAATCTTGGATGGGAGCATGTACAAAAAACTCCTCGCTTTGCCATAAACCGTGTTGATTGCAATAGGCCATGGCCGTTAATCGTAAAGATCGTTGAGGAATGATGGTAAATTGCGCCTCTATTTGCAGGGGTTTGTCTCCAAGCGCCCTGTGGTCAAATCGCGTTTCGGCGACCAATGTCTCGAGATCCCAAAGTTGGATATAGCAAAAGTGGTGCTCCATAGTATTGGGATGCTTCTGATTGGTCCCAATGCGAACCGTGACGGAAAAAGGGAGGCCCCTCTCTGCTGTGGGGGCGCAAACAACCACCGGAGCGTGCTTATCTGCGTAAGCGGACGCCTTTGGCGAGTGGTTTTTAAAAGCATTGTACGTAAAGATGCGTGGCATGTGATAAAAAACTGTTAAATTTGCAAAGTGGAACGAATCTTAGGCATCGATTTTGGACTCAAAAGGGTTGGGTTGGCTGTAAGCGACCCATTGGGTATTTTTGCGTCCGCATTGGATACCATACCGTCCGCAAAGATAATGATATATCTGCAAAGTTATATAGCGGGGCAGCCTGTTTCGCGTTTTGTGGTGGGATATCCCAAGAATCTGGATAACACCCCGTCAGAAAACGCACAACGTGTAGAGTTGTTTGTAAAACAGCTTAATAAAGCCTTTCCCTCGATTCCCGTGTCGTTAGAAGACGAGCGGTTTACCTCAAAAATGGCGTTCCGCGCCATGATTGACGGCGGACTAAAAAAGATGCAGCGCAGGGACAAGGCAACGGTAGATAAAGTGAGCGCCGCGCTGATTTTGCAGGGATATTTAGATTACAAATCCAATTCGTAGCAAGATGATACTACCTATTTATGTATATGGTTCAAGCGTTCTGAGAAAACGGGCAGAGGAGATCCCTTTGGACTACCCGGGCCTGCAACAACTGGTGGCAGATATGTGGGAGACCATGAACCATGCCGACGGGGTGGGCCTGGCGGCGCCCCAGTTGGGAAAACCGATCCGTCTCTTTGTGGTGGACGGCGCTTGCCTTGGCAAGGACCATCCGGATTTGAAGGATTTTAAGAGAGTGATGATCAATCCCAAAATCTTAGAAGAGAGCACGTCCAATCGTTCATATAGCGAGGGCTGTCTGAGCCTGCCCGACATTCACGTCGATATTAACCGCCCAGACTGGATTGTGGTTGAATATTTTGATGAGTTTTTAGAGAAAAAGAGTGAGCGCCTCACCGGCTTTGCCTGCCGGATGGTGCAACATGAGTACGACCACTTAGAGGGGGTGCTCTTTACCGACAAAGCGCCGGCCATACGCAGAAAGATGTTGCAGTCAAAACTTCAGTCGATTTCCAAAGGAAAGGGAAAGGCGGCTTACCGTACCGTTGTAGATTAATAATTTGTACCACTAATATATACACTATGAAAGCTTTTCACGCTTACGACATCAGAGGCGTCTACGGTACCGACTTCACAGGAGAAGATGTCTATAAAATCGGATATTTTCTTCCTAAATTACTTGGCGTCAAAAAAGTGCTGGTAGGACGCGATGCCCGCAGCTCCTCTCCTGAGGTTCACAGCGCCCTGCTGCGTGGAATAAACGAGTCAGGCGCAGATGTATACGACATTGGACTCAGCACCACTCCTCAGGTATACTTTGCCACCGCCAAGCACGGCTTTGAGGCGTCGGTACAAATCACCGCATCGCACAATCCGCGGGAGTACAACGGCCTCAAAATCTCTCGTGCACAAGCGATGCCCGTGGGTTACGACAGTGGCCTTAACTTATTGGAAGCGTGGATTGGCGCAAGCAATCCGGCAGCGGAACGTTCCATTGTGCCGGCTGCGCGGCGCGGACAGGTGATCCCCTTCTCTGTTCGGGACGAATACATCGCATTTCTCAAAGGCTACCTTGGCGACTACGCTAACCTAAAAATCGGCATGGACCTCTCTAACGGTATGGCCGCCCTCTTTATGCGGGAGCTGTTGGGCGACGCCCCCCTCTACATTTTTGAAGAGTTAGACGGCACTTTTCCCAACCACGAACCCAATCCGCTGGTTCCGGAGAACCTAAAAGCGTTACAAGCATTGGTGGTGAACAACAAGTGCGACATTGGCGTCATCTTTGACGGAGATGCCGACAGGGTGATGTTTGTAGACGAGCTGGGAC
>WQYK01000083.1 GCA_009781275.1 Bacteroidales bacterium
GAGTCGGGGCATCCGGGCGGATCTTTAAGCAGTACGGACTTTTTGACTGCGCTCTTTTTTCACGTAATGGAGCACAATCCCCAAACATGGACAAGAGAGGGCGTTGGCTCAGATCTCTTTGTTTTGTCCATTGGACATGTTTCACCGTTATATTACAGCCTCTTAGCCAGATCAGGTTATTTTGACATAACAGAGCTCTCAACGTTTCGCCGTTTAGGGTCACGGCTTCAGGGACATCCCTCAACAGATGGCGGATTACCGGGCGTTCATGTTGCCACCGGCTCTTTAGGACAGGGGCTCTCCGTGGCGGTAGGCGCTGCTTTGGCCAAAAAACACAACGGAGATCCGCACTACGTCTATGCGCTCATTGGAGACGGCGAGTCTCAGGAGGGACAAATCTGGGAAGCCGCCCTCTTTGCCGCACACCATAAAGTGGACAACCTGATTGTGATGACCGATTGGAACGGGCAGCAGATTGACGGTACTGTTGACGATGTGGGCGGACTTGGTGACTTGCAGCAAAAGTGGAACAGTTTTTGTTGGGAAACCCTTGTAGTTCCCGGACACAACATGGAGGCGATTGTAGCGGGATTTGCCCGGGCTAAAGCAATGAGTAAAAAAGGAAAACCGGTAATGATGTTGATGAAGACCCAAATGGGATACGGGGTTGACTTTATGGTCGGTACCAACGAATGGCACGGGAAAGCCCCCGGCGCCGATTTGGCCGTCCGCGCCTTAGAACAACTTCCCCAAACGCTCGGCGATTTCTAATTGATAACAAAATCAGCACTCATGAACTATACAAATAGCGGAAACAAAGATACCCGATCAGGTTTTGGAGCCGGTCTTTTAGAGGCCGCACAACGTAACCCCAAAATCGTTGCGCTCTGCGCCGACCTCACCGGATCGGTAAAAATGGACGCCTTTGCCCAAACCTTTCCCGATCGTTTTTTCCAATGCGGCATTGCCGAAGCCAATATGGTGGGCGTAGCAGCCGGACTATCCATTGCAGGCATGGTCCCATTTGCCGGAACCTTTGCCGGTTTTGCCACCGGCCGCGTCTACGACCAAATCAGACAATCGATTGCATACTCCAACACCAATGTAAAAATCGCCGCCTCCCACGCCGGCCTCACCCTTGGAGAGGACGGAGCGACCCACCAAATCATGGAAGACATTGGCCTGATGCGCATGTTGCCCAACATGACCGTCATCAACCCCTGCGACTACAACCAAACCGTACGGGCAACCATTGCGGCTGCCCTCCACAAAGGCCCCGTCTACCTCCGCTTTGGCCGACCCGCCGTCCCCAACTTTACCCCACCAGACCAACCATTTGAAATCGGAAAAGCGCTTTTACTGCGCCAAGGATCCGACGTCTCCATTTTTGCCACGGGACACTTGGTTTGGGAAGCGTTGCTGGCCGCAGAGGAGTTGGCAAAGTCCGGCGTTGAAGCAGAAGTGATCAACATACACACTATAAAACCATTAGATACCGATGCGATACTCGCATCTGCCCTCAAAACGCAGGCCGTTATTACCGCCGAAGAGCACCTGATTGCCGGTGGAATGGGAGAGGCCATTGCCGCCCTGCTGGCACATAAATTTCCGGTCCGACAAGAGTTTATTGCCGTCAACGACCGATTTGGACAAAGCGGAAAGCCCAATGAATTGCTCAAAGCTTACGGATTAGACGCCAAACATATTTTTGAAGCAGCAAAAAGACTTTATTCACAAAAGTAGATGGGTGATGCTGAGTTATTAAAGCTCTTTCGAGAAGGCGATGATCCCCAAAAAGCGTTTGAGGCCATTGTGCGCGAATATGGGGAGCGTCTCTATTGGCACATCCGTAAAATGGTGATCTCGCACGAAGACGCCAACGACGTCCTGCAAAATTGTTTGGTCAAGGCGTGGAGAGGGCTTCCCTCTTTTAGAGAGGAGTCTAAATTGTTCACATGGCTCTATCGTATTGCCACCAACGAGGTGATTACCTTCTTAAAAAAACGCCGCACTTCCCTGTTCCAATCGCTCTCGGACATCAGCCGACAGCTTAGCAACACTCTTGAGGCTGACCCCCTTTTTCAGGGCGACGCCATTCAGTTACAGTTACAAAAAGCGATCCTGACCCTTCCCAACAGACAGCGTCAGGTTTTTAATATGCGCTATTTTGACGAACTTTCATACGAAGAGATCTCCCAAATACTCGGCACATCGGTCGGCGCATTAAAAGCTTCGTACCATCATGCTGCAGGAAAAGTCGAAGAGTATATGAAACAATTTGTTTAAATTAAACCTTTTTAATTGTGCCGTGTCAAAGAGATATATGCAAACCACCAAAATTATAGAGCGTGCTGAATTAAGGAATAACCCGTTTGGTGTGCCGGATGGGTACTTTAAACTGTTGCCTCAGCAGGTCAAGCAAGGGGTTCCTCAAGGTAAACTGCGTTTACCTTTCGAAATGACGGGCGTTCGGTATCAACTGGCGTATGCTGCTTCTATTATCCTCTTTCTGGGATTGGGATATGGTCTTATCCAACTGGTTACGCCTGATCGCTCAGACGCTGACTTTCCCTATTCAGAAAATATCTCCCTCTTTAAGGCATACACCCTGCTTCATCAAGACGATGCAGAGGAGCCTTATGATTCGGAGCAAATTATTTCATTCCTTACCGAACATGGCATATCGCCCAATGCGATTGCACTCCTTGATTAGATAATCATTATGAAACGATTCATCACCACCGCCATCCTTTTGATTCCCTGTTTTTTCATTAAAGCACAGCAACTGCCTTGCGATTTTTCGGGTACAAACGCCTTGTTCACCGACTTGCCACAAGACAAAACCCAGTCTCAACGTCCAAGCCATGATGAAATTGAAAGTCGTAAAATCGCTTACCTCACTACAGTTGTTGTCCTCACTTCTTCTGAAGCCACCCGCTTTTGGCCCGTCTATCACGAATGGAGCCAAAAACTTGACGCCAACATGCGAACACGACATGCCGCTTTAAGGCAAATCCGTCAGTTGGACAAAGAGAAATGCACAGACGAAAAAGCGTACATTAGACAAACCAAAATATTGATCGAAGGCGCCGCAGAAGAGGCTCGCATCACCTTAGAAGCACATAAAGTTTACGTCTCCATTATCGGAGAGATCAAAACAGCCAAACTCTACCTTGCAGAGGAGCAATTCCGCGCCATGCTTATTAGGGAACTACGGCAAACCGCAGGCACTCAAGCTCAAAATGTGAAGTAAAAGACTTACGGTCTATTCCATTCTCACCACACCGGTTGCTTTTGTTGATAATGTCTCATATCTTAGCACCGGTTTTTACACAAGCTTTGAAGAGGATCTTTTGGTTAATAGAGTGAATTTAGGCCAACACGCCAAATCAGGTAATTATGTTTTAAATAAGAACGCTCCCTATACTGTTCCAAAAGAAGGATCGTTCTTTATATCGTATTGGAGATGGGATGGGCTAGGGAGCAGTACGTGGGAAGAGGTCACAGATTACGTCAACCTTGCCCCGTATACTTCACATACAATTCTTGAACCCAACCACTATGTTGATCAAGTCAGAATTATGACCGGTTTGGGGCCAATGCTCTCACAAACAACCTTGCCAGGAGTTGGGGTCACTTCAATCTCTGATCATAACGGCAAGAATACTCGATTTAACTATAATGCTTTTGGTATGTTAGAATCTATCCAGAGTGATGACCGGCAAATAGTAGAAAAGTATGCTTATACTTATTCGCCATCAAACATCATTAATCACTCACAACCTGTTAAGATTGAGAGATACAACGGCATTTCTTTTAACACAACAATGAGATATTTTGACGGACTGGGGAGACTGGCTCAAAATATAGATGTTGATGCATCCGCCAAAAATGGGAGGGACTTTGTTTCACTTGCAACATATGACAATATGGGACGGGAATCCGAACGCCGTCTTCCTTTTGCGATCTCATTATCTGGCAATAACGGAGCAGAGATTCTTAATGCAACTACAGCACATTTATCATTCTATACTTCATTAATACGTAACGATGACGGTTATTACGCCTTTTCAAAGAAGCACTATGACGACTCCCCACTCAACTTAGTCTTGAAGGCAAGCTTGCCCGGAAAGAGCAATAACGCAAATCACGTTACAGAGGGCAAACCGCTTCAACATCAATATCGACTCAACAGTACAGACGAAATTAAGGAGTTCAGGGTAAATAGCAACGGCCAACTAGTGTATAAAGGATATTACCCCGCCAATCTTTTGCAGGTCAACAGGATCCATAAGGACGGTTCAAATGACGATGACCGAGATTCCTACGAGTATATAAACGCTTTGGGCCAGTTGATTGCCAAGGAAAACAGGATCTCTCCAATCGACAGGCGCATCACTTACTATGTTTACGATGATTTTGGGCGCCAGAGGTATGTCATTCCATCTATTGTAGAGATCAACATCACTTTGCCGGACGCTGCATTCAGTTCTTCTCATGAGGACATTGTTAAGTATTGCTACTATACTGAGTACGATTTTCGCGGATATCCGATTAGAGAGCATACCCCGGGAACGGGTATAACTTCCCATGTTTATGATTTATTTGGCAGGTTGATCTTGTCGCAGGACGCTCAAATGGCTCAAAACAATCAATGGGCATTTACAAAGTACGATAGTCAAAGCAGGCCTGTACTGAGCGGCGTCACAACAATCAGCGGAACAGCAGAGAGCTTATTTACTGCGATGCAGAGTTATATGGCAGCAGATATGTTGTTAAGAAGCTATGAGGGCAGAGGCTATCATTTGCACGGATATACAAACTTTTCCCACCCAACTTCCATAAACGCAAATGAAGTGCTGAGTGTAACTTACTATGACGATTACGAATGGACTAACGGCTACGCGTTTTCCTTCGCTGACACCCTCTCAGGCGTAACCAAAACCGTAAACCGTGTGACTGGTCTTGTCACCGGCGCCAAGACAAAAGTGCTCGGAACAGGAGTGCCAAACCAGTGGCTGACCACCGCCATCTATTATGACGATCATAATAACCCCATCCAGACTGTTGCCGACCTCTATCCTTCCGGAATCGAAATCGTCTCCAACAAACATAACTTTATGGGCCAGGTGACCAAAACAAAAGTTAAGCAGACCATTGGAGTGACGGTCAATGAATACAATAAGTGGTATGAATACGATAACTTTGGTCGTTTGTTAAATATTCGTAAAAAAATCACCGGTGACCCGCAAGGTGAGATTTTGCTGGCCAAATACGAGTATGATGACCTTGGCAATATAACTTTAAAGAGGGTACATGACGAAAATGAGTCAACCGTCTACACCTACGATATTGCCGGCAGAGTTCTCTCCGCCACATCCCTTGATTTCTCCTACAAAATTGGTTACGACGAAAGCCTTCTTCCCGGCATACCTGCACGTACCGACAGATTGATCTCGCAAGTCACATGGAGCAACAGTAATACCGGATCCCAGATGGGATATGCCTACACTTATGACAAATTAAGCCAACTCACCGATGCTCGACTTAGTGAGAAATCAGGATCCACTTGGCAACCCGCCACCAATAAGTTTAGGGAACGCTTCGCATACGACCGAAACGGCAACATCACCACCCTGCAGCGATACAATTCCTTTGCCCAACCGATGCACAACTATAGCTACACCTACAACGAACCCGCAAACGGAAACGCAGTATCATGGATTGGCTGCTCAGGCGCTTATACCTACGATGTCAACGGAAACATGACCACAGACGGAATGAACAACTCTCAGATTGAGTACAACATCCTTAACCTCCCCCGAAGAATTTTTGGCGCTTCCGATGAAATCAATTATATTTACGCCGCCAATGGTCAAAAGACACGACATAAATTAGGGAAAAATGAAAAAAATAATCTTTGCAATTGCAGCCTTATCCGTTTTATTGGCTTCTTGCGGTAAGCGATGCGAAGAGTGTGATTGTTGGAAAGGAGGCGTAATTGTTGACAACTATAAGCATTGTTCAGGTAATTGGTTTCCGGAAAAAGACCACGAATTCTTTCGCAAGTATATGATAGAGACCTATGGTTTGGATTCTGTAATATGCCGTTAATATGACCGACTCGTAAAACACACCAATACCGAATTCATTCGTTATTTATACAATGATGTGGCATGGAATAATCGATTGATCGGAATCATTGGGGCAAAAGGAACAGGTAAGTCAACGCTTTTGTTGCAACGTATTAAGCTAAATTTTCCCGACAAATCAAAAGCGCTTTACGTCAGTTTAGACAATACCTGGTTTGCGAAGCTCTCCCTTTTGGAGCTTGCCCAAGAGTTTTATCATCTTGGCGGCACACATTTATTTTTAGACGAAGTGCATAAATATCAATCGTGGGCAATTGAAATCAAAAATATCTACGACTCTTATCCCACGTTGCGAATCGTTTTTACAGGCTCTTCGATGCTCGAAATATTCAATGCAAGTGTTGATTTTTCGCGAAGATCAGTAGTCTATGAGCTTAAAGGATTATCATTTAGAGAATTTTTGAAATATGAGAACAAAATAGAATTGCCTGTTTTCACTTTGAGTAATATTCTCAAAGACCATCGAGTGATTGCCTCTGAAATTGCCTCAAAAATTAAAATTACAAATAAAACCCTCTGGTAAACTCTTTGTACTCAATCGTAAAGCCATCTCCATCAGCCTCGTGAATAACTAACGAATCTCTTTGAATCGTCTCTTCTTTTTTCACAAACTCCATCAACACCCTTTTAGGAGGTTTGTTGGGCTTGGTGTAGACAACAGTCTCCCTGCGCAAATGGAGGCCAACCGTTGCGGCTGTTTGTATAAATGGGTCTTTTTGAAGCGCAGGCAGCACCACGCAAAAACAGCCGCAAGTGTTAAGCAATGCCATTGCA
>WQYK01000084.1 GCA_009781275.1 Bacteroidales bacterium
ATCTACTACAACGTTGTTAACATGCGGCAGTGGGCCGTTGGGCCTGGATACTGTTGCTTTACTCTTGAAGAACGACAAACCGTTTACAATGGCATTCCTTATTCCTGCTTCTGAAAAGTCGTTGGTTAGAAATTCATTTTCATTGAAGCCAACCTCCCTAAGGTAGTGCGAATCATCGTTGGCAAATCCATACACTGTACGGTAAGGCGACATAGCTGTTAACACTTTATGCCAAGTCTCTTTGTCGGTTGGATAGTTATCCTCAGAATTGATCACCTCCATGCCTACAAGATTTTGAGCAGGGAATCTGTCAAAGAGGCCAAAGTAAAAACTCACAGGATAGAGCCAGTGACTTCTTCCTGGGTGGTTCATAAACAGTATGCTATTTTGTTTTCTAATTTCAGAATCTATTGCAGCTTCCACAGTTAGCTCATATGATTTCCCATTTTTAGTAAAAAGGCTGTTAAAATGGTGAGTCATAGTAAATTCTGATCCACTAATGACGAGAACATCAATTCCTTCAGCATGTACAAATCCGGTAGGTTTGTTATAGAGATGGTCGTGGTCGGTGATGGCGACAACTTCGTAGCCTTTTTCTGCATACGCTCTAATCATCCGATCTGCCGTGTGAAAACCATCACTGGCCAAAGTGTGTACATGCAGTTCACCTTTGATTCTTCTTACTGATGTCAAATCAATGCCGTTGTAAGGATTCACAATTCCTGTGGCAATAGGCATAGATCCAAAATATTGTAAAAGATCTACATTGGTGGGTAAGGGATCGGGGCTACAGTTGGTGAAGATAAGGCCAAAAGAGAGCGCCCATAAGCAAAAAATAGTCTGTTTTTTCATATTTTCGTTTTTTTTATAAGGTTTGCAAAGATAATATTTATTTTTGTCAAAAATGTAAACATGACTCCCAAATTTCCCTCCTTTTTCCGCCCCAAACTTTTTGACCTCTTTACAGGCAAAGAGCCATATAGTCGACAACTTTTTACCTCTGATCTCATTGCAGGTATGGTGGTTGGTGTTGTGGCGTTGCCTTTGGCCATTGCTTTTGGGATTGCTTCGGGCGTGACGCCGCAGCAGGGCATCATCACCGCTATTGTGGCAGGTTTCCTCATTTCGTTCTTTGGCGGCAGCAATTTTTTGATCGGAGGGCCTACAGGCGCTTTTATTGTGATTGTGTACGGCATTGTGCAGCAATACGGGATGAACGGATTGATTATAGCCACCGTATTGGCGGGCGTGATGCTCATCATCATGGGTGTGGCAAAATTGGGTACGATTATCAAATATATCCCCTACCCGATTATTGTGGGGTTTACGGGCGGCATTGCGGTGATTATCTTCTCCACTCAGGTGGGCGACTTTTTGGGCTTGGACATTGTCAATCAACCGGCTGACTTTTTTCCCAAATGGGGCGCTATCTTTGGCCACATCGGCAACATAGACATTTGGACTACCCTATTGTCGCTTTTGACGGTAGCGATTATCATTATTTGGCCCCGATTCAGTAAAAAACTCCCCGGATCATTGGTTGCCCTTGTGGCGGTGACCGGGATAAGTTTGTTGCTTGCACACTTTGCCGCTATTGAAGTGGCCACGATTGGCACAAAGTTTCCCCAATTGGCCGGAGGCGTCCCGCTTCCCAAGGCCGAGACGCCCCATATCGACATGGAGGCGATCCGTCGCCTTTTTCAGCCCGCCTTCACGATTGCGCTCCTTTGCGCCATTGAGTCGCTTTTGGCCGCTATGGTGGCAGATGGGGTGACGGGCAAAAAGCACAACTCAAATACGGAGCTGATAGGTCAAGGCATTGCCAACATCATTACGCCCCTCTTTGGCGGCATCCCGGCAACCGGCGCCATTGCCCGCACCATGACCAACATCAACAACGGCGGAAAATCGCCCGTATCGGGATTGATACATGCAGCGGTACTGTTGCTGATGTTCCTCTTTCTAATGCCCTACGCCGTCTATATTCCCCTCTCCTGTTTGGCGGGGATTCTGGTTGTTGTGGCGTACAAAATGAGCGAGTGGCGCGCTTTTCGTTACCTGCTCAAAGGAGACAAAGCTGACGTTGCCGTACTGTTGGTCACTTTTGGATTGACGGTGGCGATAGACCTCACCATTGCCATTCAATTGGGGCTGGTACTGGCTGTAATCACCTTTTTAAAACGGGTATCGGACACTTCGAGTATTAAAGCAGTGGAGCGCGAACTCTTTGCGAATGAAAACGAAGAGGCCATAGATCCTGACGTGTTGCAGATCCCCCCGGGCGTTGAGGTGTATGAAATCAACGGTCCCTTTTTCTTTGGTTTGGCCAACAAGTTTGACGATGTGGAGCACAATATTCCACATAAAAAGATAAAGATCAGGGTAATAAGAATGAGAAAAGTCCCTTTTATCGATTCAACGGGATTAAATAACCTAAGGAATCTTTGGAAGCGCTCCAAGGCGCATAGAATTCAGATTGTGCTGTCGGGCGTGAACGAACAGGTGCGCGCCTCATTGGAGCGCTCCGGCTTTGCTGATGAGTTGGGGCGGGAATTTATTTGTCCCCATATTTCTGTAGCTATGGAGAAAGTGCAGAGGATGTTAGAGAATTGAGGTGCGGTTGTTGCAGCTATGTAAACCACCTCACCACCGCTTGCGCCAAAATCTTGTTGGAGTCGAGGAAAAATGCGGGATCTTGCGCTGCCTCTTTGGCCATGATGAGCGGGACTTCGGTACATCCGAGGATAATGGCATCTACATGTTGTTGTAAAAAGTATTGATAGGGCTCTTCCATGAGGTGGCGGGCTTTGACGGGGTCGCCGCCTTTGTAGGTGTAGATGCTATTCATGGTGGCTTTCTGTAGGGAGTCCGGCGGGGGGTTGCATTCGATCTCTTTTTGGGCCATTGCGGTTTGGTAGAGGCGGGTCGATACGGTGGCGTCGGTGGCCAGCAGCCCGACTTTTGAAAGTCGGGCTGCGGATGCCGCTTGGGCTACCGAGTCGATCATGCTGAGCATCTCTACGGATGCAGCTTTTTTGAGTTGTGGAAACCAGTAGTGGGCTGTGTTACAGATTATCACAATACAGGTTGCTCCTGCTTTCTCCAAAGTGTGGAGGCGGGAGAGCAGGGCTGGAAATGGGGAGGGGCCTCCGCTCAATAAAAAGGTGCTGCGGTCGGGCAGATCGGGCATCGACAACACCAACATGGGGATGTGTTCCTGGTCGCGGGTGGCGGGGGTCAGGTCAACGACTTTACGCATGAAGTCGATGGTGGCGGCGGGGCCCATGCCGCCGATGACGCCTAGTAATTTTTTGTTCATGTCATATGTAGGGGCGGGCCTTGCGCCCGCCCCATGGTGATGCAAAGGGCGGGCGCGAGGCCCGCCCCTACATAATTATGGGATTCGTAATATGTCGGCTTGTTTGGATTTGGCGACCGATTCTTTCCAGATTTCGCTGTATCCTTTGTTGATCACCCGTTCGGGAATGGTGGGGCAGTATCCGTTGTCTTTGAAGGAGCCGTCGGGGTTTTGTTGTTTGGTGTTGCCGTCGATGTATTTGACCATGAGGTATTCGTCTAATTTAACCCATTGGTTGAATAGCAATTGGGCGGTGTTGACGGTGTAGTCGTTTAGGAACTCTTTGGCTAATTGAGGATCTTGTTTGTAGAGCACTTTGGCGGCTTCGTCAATGGCCAATACTTCGTTCATTTTTTTGTTTTCCCAAGCGTCAACAACGCTGCGTGTTTCGGCTCCGATTTCGTCGTAACGGAGGTAGGCAAACTGGGAGACGCGGTTCATAATCCAAAAGAGGGAGGTGTTGGAGTATTCTAAAATGGTTCCGTTGCCAACTCTAACACATTCGGGGACGGTGTAGGTGGAGCAGTAGATGGGGGTCAAGGCGGAAGTGCCGGCGTCGTCTGCGCTAAACCAAAGGATGCCTCCTATGGGGTCGGGAAGCCAGGAGCGGCACTGTCCCACGTACCACCAGCCCGTTTGCTGGGTGGCCACGGCGCGCTCATTGACGTAAGTGGCGCCGTCGTAGGTGAAGTTCATGGGGCGCCAGCGGTAGGGCAATTTGTGTCCGCCTGCGCCGGGGTCAAGGGTCATGTCTAAAATGGTGCCCTCGTAGTGGTCGCGCATCAGGTCGGCGACCTGCTTAACCGATAGTTTTTCGGTGGGTTTTACCCAAAGGGGCATCCGGTTGTTGGGGTTGTGTCCCATGGCGTAGTCGGTGTAGGCGTCCATGCCTTCTGAGATGTGGCGGAATATGGCCCAAACGCGCGCTTCACAACCGCGCATGCCGCTAAAGGTGAGCGGGGCATATACATCGGAGAAGCTAAAATCTTTATCGGCGCCGGAGAAGAAGTTGTTCTCGCGGGCATGGGTGATGACGTCAGGAGAATAGACGCAGTTTTCAGGGTCGTTCAAAGGAAAGGTGGTGATACGCGCCTGATTGGCGTGGGCGCTCACATAGCCGTCGGGAATGCGTAATGCTACCCATACGGCGCCTTTGTTCACATTTACCCCCCTTACTATTTTGGGTATTTTGGGCATAATCTCTAATAGCCACACCTCGTTGGGATCGGCAATGGAGATCGATTCGCCGGAAGAGGCGTAACCATAAGCGCTTACTAAATCAGCCATTACCTTAATCGCTTCGCGGGCAGTTTTGGCCCTCTGCAGCGTGATGTAAATAAGTGAACCGTAGTCAATAATGCCGTCGGGGTCGTGCATCTCCCTGCGTCCTCCAAAGGTCGACTCTCCAATCAGGAGCTGGTGCTCGTTGATGTTGCCGATTACCGAGTAGGTTTTTTCAGCCTGAGGAATCTCTCCCAAGTATTTTCCGGTGTCCCATTCGTATACTTTCATCATTGTTCCTTTGGGATAGGTTCCGGCGGGGCGGAAGTAGAGTTCGCCATACAACTGGTGGGAGTCGGCGGAGTAGCTAATCATGGTGGAGCCGTCTTTGGACGCTCCTCTGGTTACTAAGATGTTGGTGCACGCTTCGGCATGAGACCACGACAAAAGAGCGGCCATCGTCAACAAAAAAACAGTTTTCTTCATCATATTGTAATATTTTTTAGGTTTCTTTGTTACAAATATAGCCAACATCTTTATATGTACCAAATCCTAATTGTAGAAGATGAAGCCGACATTTGTGAGATTTTAAAATTTAATCTTGAGAATGAGGGCTATGAAGTAACCACTGCATCCTCTGCAGAAGAGGCGGTCAGGCTCAATTTGCCCTATTTTCATCTTTTCTTGGTTGACGTAATGATGGACAAGATGACAGGGTTTGATTTTGCACAAATTGTACGCAAAAACAGCCATACCAAGCACATTCCCATCATCTTCCTCACTGCTAAATCGGCAGAACACGATGTACTGACCGGTTTTAAAGCCGGCGCCGCCGACTATATTTACAAACCCTTTTCCATTAGGATTGTACTTGCGCGTATTCAGGCCGTATTGCAACGACAAGACTTTGAACCTCATATAGATGACCTACACTTTGAGTCGTTACACCTCTACCCTCAACAAAAAAAGGCGATGATTGGGGAGCGCGATGTCGACCTGACCAAAAAGGAGTTTGAGATGTTGCTCCTCTTTATGCGCCATGCTGGAAAAGTTTTTTCGCGCGAAGAGATTCTGTACCACGTCTGGAGCGACCAAGTGTGTGTGACCGACCGCACTATAGACGTGCACATTAATCGATTGAGAAAAAAGATTGAGCCTTATGGCGATAAAATTGTAACACGATCGGGATATGGCTACTGCTTTGAAGGGTGACAGGGGACCAACCGTTACCTCCGGGCTGCTTGCCTATTTCTTTGGCCTCTCTTTTTTGTTTGGTTGCACCATGGTGCTGTTTCACTTTTTTTATGAACGGCATTATAAGATTCAGAGCCTGAATAGTACGATGGAGCAAAATACGCTTCTGATTCACAACTATCTGCAAAGAGACCCCATTGGCTCTGTCGGGTCGCTTACCATGCTACTGCCCCAGGATATGCGGATCACCATTGTGGGGGCTTCAGGTGAGGTTTGGTACGATAACGATGTTGCCTTAGAGCAGCTGGACAACCACTTGCAGCGACCAGAAATCATAGAGGCGGCCCAAAAGGGTTGGGGTGCCTATATTCGCCACTCCCCTACTACCCAAATTGAGTATTACTATTTTGCCAAATATTTTGATGCCTATTATGTGCGTGTGGCGCTACCCTACTTGACAAATGCCAGTCGACTCATTTCTCCCGGCTATCTCTTCCTTGGTTTTACCATCACCCTCCTTTGTTTATTGGTTACCGGACTTCTAGTCGTCAGAAGCCGTATGGGAAAACGCCTTTCCGGTACGCAATTAGAACAGGAACGGCTCATACGGCAGGAGCTGACACAAAACCTCTCCCATGAGTTGAAGACGCCTGTAAGCAGTATTTTGGGTTATATGGAGACTTTGGCGCTCAAGCCCGACCTTCCACCCGATAAGGTTCGTTTCTTTATCGAGCGCAGTTACATTCAGACGCAACGTTTGAGCCGGTTGATCGAAGATATATCGCTCTTAAACCGACTTGATCACGCTCCCGAACGCTTTCCCTTTGAGGAGGTGGATCTCTTTGACGTGATCGAAAACGTGGTCAAAGATGTGAGCCTGCAACTTTCTGAACTGAATATTCAAGTGGAGATGCCACCAAAACAAACGCTTGCCATTAACGGAAATAGCTCACTCCTCTACTCAATATTCAGAAACCTCTTTGACAACGCGATCGCCTATGCAGGCGCAGATATCGTGATCTCCATCTCCTGGACCGAAAAGGGAGATCCCTTCCTCCACTTCTCTTTCTCCGACAACGGTCCG
>WQYK01000085.1 GCA_009781275.1 Bacteroidales bacterium
ACGCCGCTCTCGTACTTCATCACTCCGTAGACGCCTGAACCCGATATTTTGCATATCACCTCTTTAAATCCACCCGAAGTGCCCTCTGAGGTTCCGGTGATCTCCATCTTCCAGCCGCGGCGCTCTGCAAATTTGGCGTACATTCTAAAGAGGTCGCCCGCAAAAATCGACGCTTCGTCTCCGCCTGTTCCGGCGCGAATCTCAATAATCGCATTTTTGGTGTCTTGCGGGTCGGCGGGAATGAGCAGGATTTTAATCTCCTCTTCCAGAGCGGGAATCGTCTCCTCTAACATGGCAATCTCCTCTTTGGCCATTTCTCTCATCTCCTCGTCCTTTTCATCTGCTAATAATGCCTTAGCAGAGTTTAGGTTATCTAACATCAATTTATATTTATCCCCGGCCGCCACCAAAGGCTCCACCTCCCGATACTCCTTATTGAGCGCCACGTAACGCTTCATGTCAGAAACCACATCGGGCTGGGCCAGCTGCTCCGATAAATTGTTGTATTTATCTCTGAGACCCAGCAACTTATTTAACAAACTATTGTCGCTCATACACTAAAATTATGGTGCAAAGATAGGAAACTTTATCTTTTTTGTGAGAGTGACCGCACTATTTTCTTACGCTGCCCCACTTTAGGGAAACCATCATGGTTTGGTACATGGGATGGTTGCTTTGTGCCAACATATAAGCAAAGTCGACAGAGAAGCCAAAGAGGTGAAGGCCACAGCCAACAGTAGGATAAGAGACGCCTGTTTTCTCATCCTCAAAGTGATAACCTGTCCTCAATGAGATCAGATTGTGGAGGGTATACTCTACCCCCACTCCACCAATAATCCCCTCATAGCTTGACGTTGTCTGATAAGCCACATCTCCTGCGCCCATTAAAGAGTGCTTTTTACTATCCAAGAAACGGTATCCCACGCCTGCCTCAACACGGGTGGGCAATCCGTACCCACCATAGCCGTAGCTTATTTTTGAACCCAAATAAGAACAACCCAATCCCACGCTTAACTGCTCGTGCTTAAAGAGTAAAGATAAGCTGCTTGCCACTGCCGAACCCTTTTTCTTCCCTCCCATGTCGGAACTGATATAGTGGAGAGCCACACCTGTTGAAAAGTTTTTGTTGATTTTAAAGGCAAGGCCCATATCAAGAACGTATTCTAAAGGTGAGATTGTTCCGGAAAAAACGCCAAAATCATCAAATTTTTCAATAGCACCCAAAGTGTGGGATCGAACTCCGGCGGCAAATCCCACATTTTTTGTTGTTAGATAACCCGCTGTATGGATCAGGGCGCTGTTTGTTGCCTGAGGTTGCCAAAATAGATAGGAAGCGCCTATAGAAGTTGCAGGCGTATGGTCTGACAAAATGGTTGCTATATTGTGTTGCACGGCAAAAGGAGAGGAGGTTACATATCCTGCTTTCCCCATCGCAGAAGTGCGGGCGTCTGAGAAATAGTGCAAAAATGGGACACTTTGTCCGTAAGAAAATGTCATGCAATATGTTAAAAGCACTATACTAACAAAATATCTTTTTCTCATAATTTTACGATCTGCTTGATTACTTCATTGTTTCCATCTTTTACCGTCACGTTGTATACGCCTCCGCTACATGTTGACATATCGATTTTCACGGGTGCAAATGGTGATATCTCCATTTCACGTTCAAATATTTTTGTGCCTGCCGTATTGACAATCGTAACAAGGTAGCGCTTCTCTTCAACGGTGCGTAGCCATACATCATCCCTGACCGGGTTGGGATAGATATCCATTGGTTGGCGACCGTCTCTCACCAAGACTCTAAATTGCTGCGACACAGATTGTCTTAAAACATCCGTAGCAGTGACGGTAATTTGCGACAAGCCGTGGAGACGCGAGGCCACACGGAGGTTTCCATCGCTTTCACTCACGATGATGATGTTAGAAGCTGCATTGACAACGGTGTATCTCAGCAACTCGCCATCCGGATCACGGAAATAGTCGGCAAGGGGCAGAACAGTCACTTTATCCAATCTATCGATCACTAAATCAGGAATGGTTTTAACACGTTCAGGCGCTTGTTTTTGGGTGGTAAATGGAGTCATGGCGGCGTGGGCGTTCACCAATTTGCCGATTTTTCCCGCATAGTCTGGATTGTAGCGGTCGATGTCGGTTGCGGTACTGATTAATCTTGTTCGTAGCATTTCGGCTGTGAAACCGTCACCTTTAAAATAAGAGACCACCAGAGCCGCCACACCGGAAACATGTGCGGCTGCCGGAGATGTACCGGTGCTACTGCGGTAAGTGTTGATGGGTCCCAGAGCCAATATATTACTGCCCGGGGCGGCAAGGGAAACCCAATCACCGTAGTTAGATCCGGGGGCTTTCTTAAAATCCAAGTTCATATTTGATACGGCAACGACCTTTTCATACGCAGCCGGGAAATGCAATTCTTCCACGCCATTATTTCCCGCTGCCGCAAACACGATCCCTCCACGCATGGGGCCGGTTTGTACCCCATTCTCGTCGACGCCTGCGTATTCAATAAAATAGTCAATGGCTTCTTTCAAAACATCATTCATTTGATCCCTAATGCTTCCCCAACTACAATTGGCAATCACGGCGCCATTGTCGGCGGCATATTTGATGGCTGCTGCATTATGTATTGTCAACATGGTGCCGATCCCCGGGTAATTTGTCTGCAATGTCATGATTCGTACACCACTCTCAGGCTGCCCATTGCCACCGGCAACACCGCAGATGCCCAAACCGTTATTATTTACTGCGGCAATGGCGCCGGCCATACTGGTGCCATGGGGGTCGTCAGGAATAATCTCGTTATTGTCATTGGTAAAATTCCATCCCTGATTACTCCACATATTTGCCTTAATATCCACGTGTAATACATCTACACCGGAGTCAATTACAGCCACAATTACATCCGATGTCCCTGTGGTAAAGGTCCAGGCGCCAAATATATTCATGTCAGCGCCTGCAATGCAATATGAACTCAGGGAGCCATCGTTATGCAAACCCCACTGTTGAGATAGACTCGGGTCGTTGAAACGGGTTGCTGCGGGAAAAGCCGAGCTTCGGGTAGAGAAGTAGGCCTGTTCATACTCGCTGTCGTTAGTCACTATGGGCACGTATTCAACTGTTTTTATTCCCTCAATACCCGACAAACTTTGTTTGGCCTCATTGAGAGGCGTTTGATTGTCAAAACCCACTTCATACCAAAGATGCAATCCCGCCTTGCGGGTACGCTCCTCAAACCTACCGGCATGCGGGAATACCCGCTTCATGGAACGAAGGTTGGTTTGAGCAACAACATGGTCGGCGTTTAGGGCCCTTGTTTGGGGGATGCCTTGCAATTGGGCTGCTTCCATTTTGATCGCAAGTTCCTCTGATAGTTGAACGCAGAGAAGGCCCTGTGCATACTCGGCAATAACGTCGTTGTTTTCGTGTAAAAAAGCCTTTTCTGTACAGGAAACTAACAAAAAGAGAAAAAGTGTAATAATTATGGACTTAGAGTATAATGATGCGCTTGTGGTCATGGTTTAATGAAATAAATATTTGTTGTGTGACTTGTGCAAATATAGACAAAATTTTTATTTTTCGGCACGATGTTCGCATTTGCTATCTTTGTCGCTATAAATACTCGTTTATGAAGAAAATTGTTTGTATCACGTTACTATTATTTGCATCAGCCTCTATGTTTGCACAACAAAATTACACCAAAGAATGGGCTCAGATTGACAGCCTGTTAAAGCTTAGGCAGCCACAGTCTGCTGAAAAAATCATTGACCAAATCTATTTGGAAGCGCAGGCGCAGAACAACCCTGCCCAGTTGGTAAAAGCGCACCTCTATCGCATGTCTTCGCTTGGCTTATGGGCAGAAGAATGTCTTGTACAGCAAATTGTCCAGACAGAGGAGGCGATTCTGCAGAATCCCCCTCCTGCGAGGAGTATCCTTCACTCCATTGCAGCCGAACTCTACTGGAGCTATTATCGTCAAAATCAATGGCGTTTTCATAACCGTACCGCTACAGAGAGCCCATCGGATGATGTACGCACATGGGATTTACAACGGTTGGTAGAGAAGTGTATGCAGCACCACGCTGCATCACTTGAAGAGACAAAAACGCTGCAAGAGACGGCTATAGAATCTTTTAAAGAACTGATGGAGAGACAGACCGGTACTCAGAAATATCGCCCCACGCTCTACGACTTTCTCGCTTTTAGAGCCATCGAGTTTTACAGTCAGAACATGGTGCAATTGGTCGCTACATCCAACGCCACTTCGTTTGAGTCCATCGCTTTAACGCTGCTGGAGCAAGTGATTGCTTTTCATGCTGATGATGCAGATCCCATTGCGTTGATTGACGCCGAATTACATCGTGTCGATTTTATTTACAAGAACAGCGTCGATGCGCAAAAAGAGCAAATCTATTTGGAAGCGCTTGAAGATTTGGATCGTCGGTATGTTGGCCATCCGGCGTCGACAGAAATCATGTTCCGTATTGCCGGAACCTGTAACCGGCAGATGAAAAAGAGGGAGGCGATGGAGGTGATCGAAAAAGCGATTGAGCGTTTTCCCGGCAGCTTTGGCGCCAAAAACTGCCTTGCCCTTAGAGACGAAATCAAGCAGCCCGAACTCCGCCTAACCTCCGACGAGGCCACGTTACCCAATAAGCCATTCCTGCTCAGCGTCAGATATAAGAACATTCCCCTGCTCTACTATAAAATCGTTCCCGTCGATTTTAGAAAAGTGCTGGAAGAGCGCGAAAAATCGGGCAGTATGTTTGATTTCTATGCCAAGATCAAACCCGTACATCATGGTCAATGGGCGCTCCCCAATACCGACGACTATTTGGCGCACACCATTGAAATGGCAATGCCTCCTTTAAAAGAGGGATATTGGGCGATTTTAGCCTCCTCTACCCCCGATTTTTCCAAGGAGTCGTTTGTGGCAGAAAAGACGATTTGGGTGACTAACCTTAGCTATGTCCAGCAAAATCTGGTGGGAGACAACGCCGCCGTTATGGTGTTGCACCGCGAGACGGGAAAACCTGTAAGCGGCGTATTGGTTCAGGAGCAATATCGTGAATACCAATCGATCAAGCGGCGATACGAAACAAAATTCAGAAATATAGGCCGCTCTGATGCTCAGGGATTGGTGTTGCTACCGGCAGATAAATACATCCACAGGGTGAACCTCTTTTTTACAAATGGAAAAGATGAGTATACAAGCGGTGAGAGTTTCTCTATCTACCCATCTTATCGAGAAGAACGCCCCCATACCACTACTACCCTCTTTAGCGACCGCGCCATCTATCGCCCCGGACAAACCATCTACTTTAAAGGAGTTGTTTTGTGGTGGGAAGGGCGTCAGGCAGAGATTGTGCCCAACTCCAGAGAAACGGTAATGCTTTATAATGTCAATGGAGAAAAGGTGTCGGAGATGTCGGTGACGACCAATGAATTTGGGTCATTCTCAGGAAGTTTTACAATTCCCTCTACGGGTTTAACGGGACAGATGAGCCTCAGGATGGGGTCGACAACAGGTAGCCACTACTTTAGTGTCGAAGAGTACAAACGGCCCAAGTTTGAAATCAAATTTGAGCCTCAAAGCGATACATACCGATTGGGAGAAGAGATGACGGTTACGGGCAGGGCGATGAGCTACGCCGGTAGTGCAGTCAGTGAAGCCAAAGTGAGTTACAGGGTTGTGAGACAGGCGCGCTTTCCTTTTTGGCGCTGGTGGTGGGGCCCTGCTCCCTCCTCCCCTGCTCAGGAGATTGTGAGTGGTCATACCGAGACGCTTGCAGATGGGTCGTTTCATATTTCATTTGTTGCTGCTCCCGATCTAAACATTGCCAAAAAAGAGTCCCCTGTGTTTCACTACACCGTTCATGCCACCGTCAGCGACATCAACGGCGAAACGCATGAGATGAACACAGTGATCCCGGTGGGCTACCAATCGTTGATGGTATCAGTCGATATTCCGGAAAAGATGAACGCCGCCCAAAAGAGAGAAGTGACGATCTCTGCAACCAACCTCAACGGACAGGCGCAGGAGACAAAGGGCACTTTGACTATATGGAAATTGCGCGACCCGGGCCGGGTGCTGCAGGAGCGTCGCTGGGAACGCCCCGACCAATTCTCAATGACACGGGAGGAGTTTGTCAAGAAATTTCCGAACAGTGTCTATGATGGTGAAGACCAAGCAGGGAATTGGGAAAAAGAGCGAATGGTCTCCCAAATCTCTTTTGATACAGGAAGCTCCGTATCGTATCCCCTTCTCAATGTCCATCGATGGAGTTCGGGTAAATATATTGCCGAACTGACTACAGAAGATGCCTTTGGGGAAGTCGTGGAGAATAGCTCCCTCTTTACCCTCTTCTCCACGGATCAAAAGAGCGTACCCGCCTCCGATCCGTTCTGGTTTCATGTGCTCAATCCGACCGCTAAACCGGGCGAAACGGTCACGATCCTGGTCGGTAGCGCCTTCAACAACGTGGAGGCTATTTATGAAGTGACCGGAAAAGACAAAATACCGCAACGCAAGAGCGTCATCGTCAATAATGAAGTCAAAACCATCCGCATTCCGGTCACCGAAAACGAGCGCGGGAATTTTGGTATACAGCTCTTCTTTGTCAAAAATAACCGCTCCTATCATGCAAATCAAATCATTCATGTGCCTTTTGACAACAAACGATTGAATATGGAGTTTGCCACCTTCCGCGATAAATTGCAGCCTGGAGAGGAGGAGGAGTGGTGCATTACCATTAAAGACCACGTTGGCAACGCTGTAACGTCAGAGTTGCTGGCGTCGATGTACGA
>WQYK01000086.1 GCA_009781275.1 Bacteroidales bacterium
AGAGAAAGTATGGTTTAGGGCGTGGTTGGTTGACGCCATTACCCATGTTCCTTCGCCGGTCAGCAGGTATGTCTATGTGGAGTTAATCAATCGTTTGGACTCAGTGGTGACAAGAGTTAAAATCTGCGAAGAGGAGGGCGCCTACTGTGGCCACATCCCCATTCCCGACGAGTCGCCTCAGGGCGCATATACGCTTCGCGCCTACACCACCTTCATGCGCAGTCAGGAGGAGCACTACTTTTTCACCAAAACCCTCTACGTGGGCGCTCCCTCTTCTCACGTTGTCCAGACGGAAGCACAGTTGCCTAATGACGATTTTGACGTCTCCTTTTACCCCGAAGGCGGTTCCCTGATGTTGGGTGCGATGAGTAGAGTTGCGTTTAAGGCTGTAAAATCCAATGGTCAATCAACAGAGGTTTTGGGCGCGGTGTACAACCAATCCCATGAAGAGGTGGGAACATTCCGGTCGATTCATCTAGGTATGGGCTCTTTTCACTTTCTTGCTCAAAAGGGAGAACGCTATTATGCCATTTGCACAAATGAGAAAGGGCAGTCAAAGTTTTTTGACCTTCCATCAGCGCTTGACTTTGGATACTCTCTTTCTGTTAGCCAGATGAGAGGTGAAATGAGAGGGAATCTCCACATATCGGTACAAAAACCTGCCGGCGCCACCTCAAATGAGGGACTCTACCTGCTGGCCCATACCCGCGGGATGATCCATTTTATTGACCTTTGGGATCATGAACAAAATTTTGAGATCATTGCAAAGGAGTGGTTTCCCTCCGGGGTGTTGCATTTGATCCTCTTTAACGCCGATTTACATCCTTTAAGCGAGCGATTGGTATTTATCAACAACGACGATCAGGCGCAGGTAGTCTATCGTACCGACAAAGATCACTATACACGCCGTTCCTTAGTAAAAAACAGCGTGACCATCACAGATATAAACGGCCAACAATTAGACGGCACTTTTTCAGTTTCGGTCACTTCCGACAGAGAAGTAACACCCGACATCACATCCGGCATCCTCACTCAACTTTTGCTTACCTCCGATTTACGAGGATATATCCAAAATCCAGCTCTCTATTTTCAATCCACTCCCGAATCGGAGAGCGCCCTCGATTTGCTGATGCTTACGCAGGGCTGGAGACGCTACGACATTGCAGCATTGGCGCAGGGGCGCTTTACTGAGCCTGCATTTCCCATCGAGTGGGGACAAGAGGTCTCGGGAAGTGTCCAAATGGTTTCGTCCGGAAAGGCAGTCGAAGATGTTGAAGTGCAGATTGCGAGCCTTGCTATGGATGGCTTTTTCCACAGCACCCAAACCGACAGCGAGGGTCGTTTTCGCATGCCCATTGGGGAGTTTCCTGACAGCACTCGATTTATTGTCAGTGCAGAGCCTCCAAGAAGAACAAATGTCGAGCTGATTTTGGAGAAGGAGAGCTTTCCGGATCGGACTTTGTCGTTGGTTTACCCCGTTGAGGTGGATAGAGATCTGTTTCTGCGATATGCCTACAAAGCAGAACAACAATATGTGGATGAGGGCGGTATTCGCGTGGCGCAATTGTCGGCGGCTTTGGTTACGGCAGACCGGAAACCACCGCTCAGGCAATCGCAAATCTACAGACTGCCCAACAGCGCGAGCTATTCAGTCCCTCAAGAACAGCTGGAGCAGGCTCAGATAACGGGAGCAGCAAACATATACGACCTGATCGGACGAATGCCAGGAGTAGAAATAAGGAGTAACTTCGAGACGTTTGAAAAATATATTTACATCCGCGGAACCGGTAGTCGCCTAAGCGTGTTGTCTTCATTACCCCTGCTGTTGATAGACGACATACCTGTAAGTTACGAATATCTTAATACAATCAATATCCAAGACATTGCCCAAATAGATGTGTTAAACCAGTCTAACTCTGCCATGTTTGGTATACGGGGCGAAAATGGAGTGATATCGATCTATACCAAGAGGGGGAGCAGTTCGATAAACAATGTGATTCCTCAATCACCACATATCAAGGCGTTTTTCCCATTAGGATCCCAACAACCCGTGGCGTTTTACGCACCAAAGTACGAGACTCAGGAACAGCTCCATAGTTCCAAACGAGATGTGCGAACAACCATATCCTGGCAACCCGTAGTGCCCATAAATAGTGAAGGCGTGGCGACGTTTGAGTTTTACACCTCGGATGAGTTAACCTCCTATACAGTGGTTATTGAGGGCGTGGCCGATGACGGGACCATTATTAGAAAAGTGGAAAAATTGACTTTGTTATGAGAGGGCTCATTCTTATCCTGGTGGCGTGTACACTATGTCCCTCGCTTCATGCACAAACGATTGAGGGAACTGTGTACGATACAAAAACAAAAGAACCCATTGTTGGCGTGGTGATCTATTTGGACGGCACTTCGATCGTTACTACGTCGGACATCAATGGGAGTTTTAGGCTTGTTGTCGGGAGCATCATAAATACAACCATGGTGCTTAGTCACCTCTCTTATGAATCGCTCATCATCGAAAAACCATTTGAGCATCGCGAAAAGACTTTTTATCTAAAGGAAAAAATGAACCTCCTTGAGGAGGCTAAGGTGGTTGCAGATCGCTTTTCGCGAGCAGATAAGATGCGCGTATTCAAAGAGCAGTTTTTGGGGACAAGCGCGGCAGGAAAGTCGTGTATCATTGTAAATGAAGAGGATATTGTTCTGAACTATGACCATGCAACCAACACCCTTGTTGGATTCTCCAATAATCCGATTATTGTGGAAAATAGATATCTAGCATATCGAGTCATCTTTGACCTGCACCGCTTTATTGTTCAATATTCCAAAATGACGCTTCAGATCACTGACGCCACCAAAGTGCTCTACAAAGGCACATCTTCATTTTTTGATCAAAGTCCTTTCAACATTATGATTGCCAAACGAAGAGAGGAAACATACCTTAGATCAAGTCAATATTTTTGGAGAAATTTTGTGGCCGAAAAGCCGGATAACACCAGATTCAAAATTTACAATAGATACAGACAAATTGATGTGAATGAATATTTTATTGTCTCAGATATCGCATCGCAAAAAAGAGTCATGGTCATTCCCGAGACCAACTTAAACAAAGGGCATCATCGTGTGCTTGAAGGGACCATCTATGGCGTGATCAGTGTTCAGTCCAACCGCAACTATCGCTCTGAGGTTGTTTTCCTTACCAACCACTTTTTTGTTGATCAATTTGGAAATCCAGACCCTGTAGACCATCTGATGTTCTTTGGTGATATGGGGGATCAACGCTTGGGAGATATGTTGCCGATGGACTTTGTGTACAATCCATCTTCGCGCACCTCGCGCTAATAATAATCGCTATCTTTGTCCTCAAATTAGATAGATATGGACATACGCCCTTATATGTTGGAAGAGAACAATTGGAGAGACGTTTCATCACGTTTTTACCGTACAGCCCTTTTGCCTTGGGGCGCTACAGAGGCCCATAATTTACACCTGCCTTACGGCACCGACACCTTGTTGGCCGGGCATGTAGCGGCAGAAGCTGCAAAATATGCGTGGGAGCAGGGTACGCAGTCGGTGGTATTGCCGGCTTTGGCTTATGGCGTCAATTCGGGGCAGATGGATGTAAGGTTGTGCATGAACATGCATCCTTCTACACAGTTGGTCGTTTTAGACAATATTGTGGAAGTTTTGCTTAAGGCTCAAATATATCATCTGATTATTATTAATGCCCATGGTGGCAATCAGTTTCAACCCATCATCAGAGAGTTGAGCGTAAAATATCCCAAGATGCTGATGGCTACCATAAATTGGTGGATGGCGGCAAAGGCGGTCGAGTACTTTAATGAGCCCGGCGACCATGGCGGTGCGCTGGAGACAGCGGCTATGCTGGCGATTCACCCCGATTGGGTGCTGCCACTGGAGTTGGCGGGGAGTGGAGCGGAACGGTTGCTCAAGGCAAAGGGATTTAGAGAGAAATGGGCGTGGACGCCCCGTAGATGGACGCTCACTACCCAAGATACGGGCGTGGGAAATCCTGCCGGCGCTACGGCGAAGCAGGGGGAGGCGTTTTTAGAGGCGTGCATCCAAAAGATTGGTGCGTTTATAGTTGAGTTTTCTAACGCTGAAAAGGAAGAGGATTTGTATGAATAGTTGTCTCCGTCGTGTGGTTATTATATCGGCGCCTTCGGGAGCGGGTAAGAGTACTTTGGCTAAATATTTGCTGGAGCGCTTTCCGAGTTTGTCGTTGTCGGTGTCGGCTACAAGTCGCGCCCTGCGGGGAGAGGAGCAGCATGGGCGGGAGTACTATTTTTTGAGAAACAGTGAGTTTGACGAGAAAATCAGGGAGGATGCTTTTGTGGAGTGGGAGGAGGTGTATGCAGGTGTTAGGTATGGCACGCTTAGGAGTGAGTTGGAGCGGATTTGGGGTAGGGGAGATGCTATTCTTTTTGATGTGGATGTGAAAGGGGGGATGCGTTTAAAGGAGGTATTTGGGGATGAGGCGTTGTCGGTTTTTATTGAGCCTCCCTCTTTGGAGGTGTTGCGGGGGCGGTTGTTGGCTCGTGCGACAGATAGTCTTGAATCGATTCAGAAAAGGTTGGATAAGGCGCTGGAGGAGATTGGATTTGCCCGTTATTTTGACAGGGTGGTGGTGAATGATGATTTGGGGGAGGCGATGCGGCAAATTGAACAGATTGTGGGGGATTTTATTTGTGATGACATTGGAAATGATGACACAGATGCGAATGGGATTTGAAAAGAGTTGGGCGGGTGTAAAACCCGCCCCTACGGTACGGTGCGGGCTATACTTCGGCTCTTTTAATCCGCTGCACATTGGGCATTTGGCGATTGCAAATTATGTGCTCGAGTTTACCGATTTGGATGAGTTGCGGTTGGTGTTGAGTCCAAAAAATCCCATGAAGAGTGATGAAGGTATCATGCCTGTGGAGGAGCGTTTGCGGCGGATAGAACGGGCGGTGGAGCAGTCGGCGTTACCTATTGGAGTGTCAAAGGTGGAGTTTGATTTGCCAAAGCCCTATTATACGATTAACACGTTGCGATATTTGGCTGCACAGGAGCCCCATGTTTGTTTTGTGCTGATGATGGGGGCTGACAATTTGGCGGTCATCGAGAAGTGGCATCAATGGCAACAGTTGTTGCAGGAGTTTGAGGTCTATGTCTATCCCCGGAGCGGGTACGATGGCGTGGCGTTGTGCGAGACGTACGGTACGCGGTATATTGATGCGCCGTTGATGGATGTCTCTTCTTCGTTTATTCGTAAGGGGTTGGAGGAGGGGCGGAATATGAACGGCTTTCTTGCAGGCGTGTAAAGAGCGTCCATAGAATATCGTCGGGCGGAGGGGCTACGAGTTCGATAATCGTTTGTTTAACAGGGTGTATAAAGGAGATGGATCGGGCGTGCAGGCTGATTCCGGCATCGGGATTGGAGCGTGGAGCGCCATATTTGAGGTCGCCCTTGATGGGGCAACCAATGGCAGACAGTTGGGCGCGAATTTGGTGGTGTCTTCCTGTAAGTAGTTCGACTTCAATAAAGTGATATCTGTCGCTGCTGCCGATGTAGTGGTAGTTTAGTAGCGCTTCTTTGGCGCCAGGTTTGGGTTGGAGGTGGGCGTACGATTTGTTTTGGTCGTGGTTGCGCACAAGGTAGTGTGCAAGCGCTCCCGACAGGGGGGAGGGTTTGTGCATGGTAATCGCCCAATACTTTTTTTGAATATCCCTGCCGGAGAACATCCTGTTCAATCGTTCCAACGCCTTTCCTGTTTTGGCAAAGAGTGTTACACCGCTTACCGGTCGGTCTAAACGGTGCGGCACGCCCACAAAAACATTCCCCGGTTTTTGGTCGCGCTCTTTGATAAAGTGTTGGATGGTTTGGCACAACGCTTCGTCCATGGTGGCGTCTGTCTGTACAATCTCGCCCGGCAGCTTGTTGACTGCAATGATGTGGTTATCTTCGTAGATGATTCGGTTTTGTAAAGATTCAAAGTTCATAACCCCAAAGATAGAAACATTTTTTGAAATGCTGTCAGCTTGTCAGTTTTTTTGCTTTGGCACAATGGTTGATAAGAATGTAGTAACAACAAAAAAATAATCGAAATAAATAAATCAAGAAGATCATATGGGAAAAATCATTGGAATCGACTTAGGAACTACCAACTCATGCGTCTCCGTCATGGAGGGTAACGAACCTGTAGTCATCATCAACAGCGAGGGCAAACGCACCACCCCATCGGTAGTCGCTTTTGCAGAAAACGGAGAGCGGAAAATCGGCGACCCTGCCAAACGTCAGGCCATCACCAATCCGCAAAAAACGATCTACTCCATTAAACGGTTTATGGGCGAGCCCTACGACCGCATGGAAAAAGAGATTAAAAGGGTCACCTATAAAGTGGAGCGCGGCGACAACAACACGCCCCGCGTCAGCATAGACGGCCGTCTCTATACGCCACAGGAAATATCTGCCATGACGCTCCAAAAGATGAAGAAGACGGCAGAAGACTTTCTGGGTCAAGAGGTCACAGAGGCAGTCATCACCGTACCCGCCTACTTTAGCGACTCGCAACGCCAAGCCACCAAAGAGGCGGGAGAGATTGCCGGTTTAAAGGTACGTCGGATTATCAACGAGCCGACTGCCGCCGCATTAGCTTACGGCTTAGACAAAATGCACAAAGACATTAAGGTGGCTGTATTTGACTTGGGCGGAGGTACTTTTGACATCTCGATTATGGAGTTGGGCGACGGCGTCTTTGAAGTCAAATCGACCAACGGCGACACCCACTTGGGCGGAGACGACTTTG
>WQYK01000087.1 GCA_009781275.1 Bacteroidales bacterium
AGTCGACAAAGAAACGGGGCTTTTACATGAAGATCAATCAAAACGGATTACAGATATAGAGCGGCCGGTATGTCTAAAATTTATTCATAACTCATCACTTACCCCATGAAAAAACTATCTCTCATCCTCTTGCTCGTTCTATGCAGCAGGGCGTACGCCCAAAATCCCATCAAAGTAAATCCTTCGGAAACGCGCCATGGCCCGGAAAAGGGGGCTTTGGTGATTATTGGCGGTGGGGGGTCTACCGATGAAATCTGGAATAAAATTGTGGAGCTTGCAGGTGGTGCAGAAAATGCACGTTTTGTTGTGGTCACCAATGCGGCGGGGGATTCGGCGCATCTCTATGCCAATCAGGGAAGGGAGCTTAGGGAACGACTTGGGGAAGAGAAGGTGGTACAGATGCACCTGACCACCATTCGAGAAGCCAATGACGAACAAAATCTGGAAGTCCTAAAGCAGGCGACCGGAGTCTTTTTTGTAGGCGGACGACAATGGCGTATTGCTGAAGCTTATCTCAACACCCTTGCTCATCAGGAGTTTTGGAATATCTTAGAACGGGGAGGCGTCATTTCGGGCTCCTCTGCCGGGGCCACCATACAGGGATCTTTTTTATGGAGGGGAGACACTTCTGGCCCCGATGTGTTGATCGGAGACCATACGCAGGGACTTGGCTTTCTACGTAACTCGGTGATTGATCAGCATTTGCTTGCCCGCAACAGACAGTTTGACCTTGAAGCCTTTGTTAAAATGGCGCCCAACTACATTGGGATCGGCTTAGATGAGGCGACCGCTATTGTTGTGATCAGGGATGAGTTAGAAGTGATCGGGAGGTCTGTGGTGGCCATTTACGATACTGAATCCAAACCCTTCTTTTTCCTGAGACAGGGGCAAAAATATGACCTCAAAGAGCGCAAACTCATCCGACCAGCCAGATAATTTTATGGAAACGTGGACGCAAATTGATGACCCGCTCGGCAGCCTGATTCCCATGCCGGAGTATCTCCTTTCTGCTTTAGTTGCCGGTATTCCCCTCTATCTTCTGTTCTATATGCTTGCATTCAAGCGTACTCCAGGATATAAAGCTGCTTTGGTGGGCGCATCGGTAGCCCTGTTGTTGGCCGTCACCATCTGGGGTATGCCGATATCCATGGCAATCAGCGCCACCGCCTTAGGCGCCCTCTTTGGGCTCTTTCCCATTGTATGGATTGTTGTTACCGCCGTATGGATCTACAATATGACGGTGGAGTCGGGAGCGTTCAAAATCATCAGAGAGTCGTTGGCTGCCCTCACAGACGACCGTCGTCTTCAGGCCATTTTTATTGCTTTTGCCTTTGGAGCATTTATAGAAGGTACGGCCGGTTTTGGCACTCCGGTTGCCATCACCGCCGCCATGCTGGCCGGACTTGGCTTTAATCCCCTTTATGCGGCTGGTATATGCCTCATTGCCAATACGGCGCCTGTAGCTTTTGGCGCCATTGGCGTTCCGGTGATCGTTGCGGCGGATGTTTCCGGTTTGGAAGTGGGCCGTGTCAGCGCCATTGTAGGGCGTCAATTGCCCCTCCTCTCTCTAATCATCCCTGCCTGGTTGTGTGTGACCATGTGCGGATTCAAACGCTCTCTGGAGGTTGTGCCTGCCCTGCTTACTGCGGGTTTCTGCTTTGCCGGAACGCAATTTGTCTTTTCCAACTACCACGGTCCCTATCTGCCCGACATCATGTCTGCCCTTGCTACCATCATTGGCATGGTGGTGTTGTTGCGTTTTTGGAAGCCAAAAAACAGGTGGCACTTTCCTGATGAAATTCCCGTCAAGCCCAACGCCGTTTTCACCTACCGCAAGTCTGAAGTTATACGTGCGTGGTCTACTTATATCATTTTAGCCGTTATGGTCTTTGTCTGGGGTTTGGTCGCCTTTAAAGCCTTTGTAAAACCCATTGACGGCGTCCGGTTTGCCTGGCCCTTGTTAAATGCTTCTTACAATTTCAATATCGTCTCTGCGGGCGGTACGGCGATTCTTCTTTCCGGCGTTATCTCCGCTTTAATCATGCCCGGCTACAGCCTTGGCAAGGCGGTAGCCTGTTTCTTCCGTACCTGCCGCCAGTTGCGCTTTCCCATTGTGACCATTGCCGCCATTCTTGGCTTGGCCTATATCATGAACCACTCCGGCATGAGCTCCACGCTTGGTTTGGCCTTTACCAAAACAGGCGCGCTCTTCCCCTTCTTTGCCCCAATCTTAGGCTGGCTCGGCGTTTTTCTGACAGGTTCGGACACCTCTTCCAACGCCCTGTTTGGCAGCTTGCAGCGCACAACGGCAGAAGCTGTGGGCGTTGACGCCGGCCTTACCGTTGCCGCCAACGCCACGGGCGGTGTCACAGGAAAAATGATTTCGCCTCAGTCCATCTCTGTGGCCACTGCCGCAACCGGACAAATTGGCAAGGAGGGCAACCTGTTCCGATTTGCCCTCAAGCACTCTATTGCCATGTTGTTGTTAATTTGCGCAATAACTTTATTGCAAGCTTATGTGTTCAAATGGATGCTGCCGTAAGTGCGGTTTTCTGACAACAGATGCAACATTTTTGTCGATTTTTGCATCTATGTTGTGTACGACATAAATCATTTTTATCATGAACAAGAATCTTTTAGTTTTAGCAATCTCTCTCTTTGCTGTCAACGTATACGCTCAAAGTAGTACGCAAAATGAATACAAAAATTTTGATATCAGCAAATATAAAACACCCGATATCGTAAGAAATCAACTGAATACTACTTTTAATTTTAATTCCGACTACTCTCTCAACGACCATTTTTACCCTAACGGGGATAGCAGGGGTGAGGGTTCCAATACCGTCGGAGATATTTCATCGACTTTTTCGCGTTACATGAATACCCGAAAAAGAATATCGACTTTATCAAGCAGTTTGTCATTTGGCGTCGATTATTCCTCTAACTCCACTACCGATGACAGCGAATCGACAATGATTCAAAGAAACAATTTAGGTTTGCTCTGGTCGGAAAAATGGTATTTCTCTGAGTCGTTTTATATGAACTATGGTTTACAAAGCTATCTTTCCTACCATTTTACACAAGAAAAATCAAAAATTCAAACAGAAGAGCATAAGCAAAAAGAGAACGACTTTATAGTCAGCGCTTCTCCTTATTTAGGTGTCGGCTATGGACGTATAGAGAGTGTGCGGGATGCCCGTCAGGCAGTCTATATTGCCGATGCGCTTTCCAAAAAACAGGTTTTATCCAGAAATCTTTCTAACGATGAGCTATTTGAACTGTCGCAAATCATCTCTACCGTAAAGAACAAACGATTTTTAGATGCGCGACTCCATTTGATTGAGGAGATATCAACAATCAACTCATTTTTTGAAGACAACGATTTATTGGAAGAGAACGGTGCGGCTTATTTTACGACTCTGTACGATATGTGGCAATACGGGAGTTTGTTTTCACGTAATTCCGGTTATGAAGTCTCTTTTGACGTGAGCCCCTATTACAGTCATCGAAATGTTAAAAACACCCCTATCGTTCAAGATTTTATTTATAATTCAAATCAACATATTGCGAATATCGTTTTCAAATATGAAAAACCGTATAAGTTAAATTGGCTGCACACTCTGGCTGCAACGATTTCTGGCGGTATCAACGCTTCATCCACAAAGGTGGTGCAAACAGATTCCAAAAACAGTTCCAAATACAACTCTTGTTCTGCGTCTGCTCAATACTCATTGGGCTATTATCCAAACACTCGGACAAATATTCGGGCGTCGACAGTGCAGCAAATATCTAAAAACGTATATGATGACGATAGGAGCTCTACCTCTTTCTACTCTTCGCTTGGCGCCGGTCTCTATTACTATTTTTCGCCCAACCTGCGTTTGTCAAGCAATTGCAACCTTATCTATTTAACACATCGTTTAAAGAACAGCGATGAATCGTTTTCCAACAGGAATGGTTTTTCAACGTCGTTGATTGTTCAATTGAACTATTTTATCTTTTAGTCAACACAAAATGTGCAGACAAAATCACAAATAATTGACAGTGATCCGCCACTTCGCCAAGCCGCCGCCTTATTGGCTGCAAGCAGTTAATGATTGAAATAAAAAAAAATGTACCTTTGCAGAAAAATATCAGAGCATAAAAATGAGTAGAACAAGATTATTATGAAAACATGTAACAAATGCGGAGAGGAGAGCGCCAATAATGCAAGATATTGCTCAGGATGTGGCTATGAATTGTCTAAGTCAATAGCAAGCGAAATGCGGCATAGAGGCGCGGAACCGGAAAAGAAAAGTCTCAAAAAACAGGTAACGGGTACGATTGTTGGAACCGTTTCCTTTGTTGTGGTATATCTTATTATGCAACAATTTGTGTTTAAAGCTCCTTCGATTGATAAGGTGTTGATGGAAGCGGTAAACGAAATGAACAAGGTGTGTCCGATGATGGTGGACAGCCTTACCCGGCTTGATAATACCATCGCTCTGCCTTCAAAAACGTTTCAAAATAACTATACTTTAGGCTTTGCCAAAGAAGATGTGGATCTATCTATATTTCAAAGCAATATGGAATTGGTCATTCTCAACAATTCCCGCACAAATCCCGATTTGCAGTTTTTTAGAGACCGCGATGTTACCATCAAGCATTTCTACAAAGACTTTGAAGGAAATCATCTATTTACCATCACTGTAACGCCAAGTCAGTATAAATAGTTATAAAAATGATCATTCTCTCTCCAAAGCCTCTGCCGCCACAAAAATACTTCCGCCCACAAAAATCAGGTCGTCGGAGTTGGCGTTTTGGATGGCTGTTGTTAGCGCCTCCCCTACGCTGGCAATCGTTCTGCCCACAAGTCCTGCGCGTCCGCATTGCTCTGCCAATAGATGAGCGTCCAGCGCTCTGGGTATTTGTGCTTGAGTAAAATAGTAGGTGGCGTTTTGGGGCAGCAAGGGCAAGATCGAATCCAAATCTTTTTCAACCACCACGCCCAACACAAAGTGCAGCCGCCGGTACTGTTCTTTTTGAAGTTGCTCGACTATCCATCTCATTCCGTGCGCATTGTGGGCTGCGTCCACAATAATCCCTGGTTGGATGGCGATGCGCTCCCAGCGGGCTCTTAGTCCTGTCAAACGGGCAACATCCTTTAGTCCCTGTTTTACGGTTTCTGTCCCAATTGCCTGAGGCAACAAGTCAACGGCTTGCAATAGAGTCGATACGTTTTTTTGCTGGTATAAGCCCGTTAAGTCGGAGAGGTAGTGCTCTTCACGATTCTTTTCTATGTCCGATATACAAAATTGTTGATGGTCGCCATTCTGTTCAGTCCGGGTTACTTTGAATCTGTCCTGGGCAAAGTAGATGGGTGCTTGCAACTCTTGAGCGCGATTCATAAACACCGAATCGGTTTGTGGATCCCGTTCTCCAATGACTACAGGAGTGTGCGCTTTGATGATCCCCGCCTTTTCTGCGGCAATCAGGGGCAATGTATGACCTAAGTATTCGCAATGGTCTAAGCCGATGTTGGTAATGACAGAGAGTATGGGGTTGATGATATTGGTTGAATCCAATCGGCCGCCTAAGCCCGTTTCTATGACCGCTATGTCGACCTTTTGGTTTGCAAAGTAGTAGAAAGCCATGGCGGTGGTGATCTCAAAAAACGAGGGACATACATCGTCTAACAAAGGCTTGTAACTGTCTACAAACCAGACCACCTCCTCTTTTGGAATCATTGCTCCGTTAATCCGTATCCGCTCCCTAAAATCGACAAGGTGAGGCGATGTATAGAGCCCGACTTTATATCCGGCGTTTTGCAGTACAGCGGCAAGCATACTCGACACCGAGCCTTTTCCATTGGTTCCCGCTATATGGATCGATGCAAATCTTTGATGCGGATGCCCCAGCGCCCCGTCCAAAGCCAACATGCCCTCCAAACCGCTCTTATAGGCTCCGCTACCGATTCTTTGGTATTGGGGAAATTGCGAGAAAAGGTACAAAAGTGTGGCTTGATATTTGTGGTCAACCTCCATAAAAAAATGTTCAAGCTGCAAAGTTGCTATTTTTTTCTATATTTACATTTTTAAACAGACACTCATGGAAAAGAAACCCAAAATCTTTGTATTTGACACCAACGTCATTTTACACGACCACCACTCGATCTACAACTTTCAGGAAAACGATATTGTCATCCCCATTGTGGTGATTGAGGAGATAGACAAGTTCAAGAAAGGGAACGACCAGATTAACTACAACGCCCGCGAGTTTGTGAGAGAGCTCGACAAAGTTTCAGGCAATCAATTGTTTGAAAAGGGCATCTCTTTGGGAAAAGGACGAGGCGTTCTCAAGATTGAGCTGGGGCGTCCTCTTAGCGACGCTATTGCGGAGTCGTTTTTCGAAGACATTCCCGACCACCGCATCTTGGCTATTACCGCATACCTTAGAGAGCAACACCCCGATCGTCAGGTTATTTTAGTAACCAAAGATGCCAATCTGCGCATTAAAGCCAAGGCGTTGATGATTCCGGCGCAAGACTACCTTTCTGATAAGGTTAAAGATGACCAGATTGACATTATGCGCAAAGGGGTACAGTGGGTCAAAAATGTACCGGATGACGTGATTGCCAAGCTGTTTCAAAATCGGGAGGGACTATTGCCAAAAGATTTAAAAATCAGAAAACCATATAACAATCAATACTTTCTGCTCAAAAGCCGAGGCAGTGC
>WQYK01000088.1 GCA_009781275.1 Bacteroidales bacterium
AAACAACAACCCTGCATTGCGTGGTTCGTAGGTGATGACATACTCCCCTGCCCCACCATTGGCTGCTGCATCCCAGGTGACGCGTGCAGCGCTGCCGCCTGCGCCCGGAATCGCGCCGGAGATAAGCATCGGGGCGCTCGTGGCGCCGCCGCAATCGTTGCTCGCCAATACCCTAAACTGATTCATGCCAAACGACGTAATAATCGCCGTACATGTGTTTTGGGTGGTGGTCTCAAATGTCTCCCACATAAAGGTGTTGGCGGAGTAGCGTTGCCAGATATAGACCACATCCGTGGCGTGAAGCGGGGAGACCGTAGCCGTAAGCAAAACGGAATTGCCCGCAATAATAGCGCCATCGGATGGAGTGCGCGAAAGGACAACGCCCGTCACAGGTACACAAAAGTCAGATACACAACGAACGGAGTATGCTGCGGCTTTGAGTGTCTGTACCTGAACGGCAGATGTATTTTTGCCCGAATTGATCACCCAGCCGTGGGTCCCACTTGTATGAGTCCTGGACCAGTATGTGTAGCTACTGCCCGCATTCTGGGGAAGTAATGGCATATTACTACTTGATCGGCCCCCTGCTCCAGGCATAAAGAGTGAGGCATTGGTGGTGATGTTGTAATGGAGGCGACCCGCGTAGGCAACAGCAACTGTGGATACATTGACAGCTGAAAGTGGTTCGCCGGGGGAACCGAGCGAGCCAACTATCTGGCGACGGTCAAAAAAGCCGTCGGCATAGTAACCCCATACACTCTCGGTGCCGGTCGCTATCAAGGTGCCCATCTCATTGGTGGATGAAAAAGCATTGGTGCCATCGGAGTTGGGGAGCTTATATCCTTCCGGGCATATATTGTCTATGGCACTCCCATCAAGCTCGCTATTGAGTGTAAGCGTCCCGATAGGTGCGTAAAGCGTGGAAGCAGTGGAAAATATTTTATAGTAGCCGGCCTGTGACGGGTATTCGGTAAAGTCAGGCAAAACGTCGGTGGGGGTGGCGCCATTCTTTCCCGTAACGTTATAGACGCTCCACCGAGCAGCGTTTACTCCCGTGGCCATGACATCCGCCCCCTCGCCCTGTCTGACAAAGATCTTTTGCGCTTTGGTCGGGGTGCCATACAGGAAAATAACCAATGCATATCTGGCGGGGTTGCTGGTTGGGTGCCAGATAGAAAACGGATTCTGCAAGCCGATCCGGAACTGTGCAAAATCGCCGGAGCCCACTGTGCCGCCCACCACGGTGGCGTGGCTGATCACGCGGCTATCGAGGTGTTCTGCGTCCTGAGGTGTTGTAATGGATGAATACGAGATGCTTCGTGCTGCCAGCGATGAGGCGTCGAGTTTATCTGTGCTGAGGATAACACCGTCGTTAAATGCGGGATGCCACTTATTGTCTGTCCACGCAACAAAGGCGTTCCAGGAGCCCCAGTTTACCGATTGTGTTGCAGGATCTGAGCCCATGTTGATGCGGATGATGCGCTCGCCGGTTTGGGTGGCGCGCCAAAATGCACCCGCGTAGGTGGTTGTGCCTACCGGTGGGGTGCCTTGGCTGCCTCCGGCATTGTCCTGTACCACTGTGCTCACAACGTTGCTCACTACATTGTTCAGATAGAGTTCTGCCAAACGAAGGTTGCTCGTGGTATTGGCTGTGGGAACAAGGTAAACCGTTGCATTGCCTGTACCCGATATTGTTGATCCCACATTTGTCACTCCGTCGGAATGCAATGTCATCGTGAGCCATGTTGCCGATGACGGTACGCTCAGGGTCCATGAACCGGTCGGATCGGGGTTACCCAAGGCATCGTAACACAAAACGGTGAGCGTTTGGGTGGCCGGAGTCTGGGCGGAATGGGGGATGTAGACAAATTGGGGGGTTACTTTAACCGTCGTGGCGGGTTGGGTAGAAATGGGTTGATCTTCCCACTTCTGAACGCCCAACGTAAGATGAATCTCGCCGTCCTGAAGTTTGTCGCCCACTCTTTTACCCTCTGTCATCACCTCTATCAACTTGAGATTGGTCCGGTTGCCTAAATTGTTGTAATAATATTCGTCTACGATCATGCCGTTGCATGAGTTGGGGGTGCCCAAGCCTACATGGTAGATATAGCCGTTACCCCGCTGCCAGGTAAACTGACTGCTGCCGCCGGGAAGCGGAAAGCCTGCTTTCACAAAAAGAGGACCCGTATAGCCGCCACCCAACGTCGCATGGTCAGGATGCTGGTTTGCGCTTGCATACCCAACTTCTCGTGATGTGCCTACGCCGGTGGTACCGCTGCCGGTGCCCATCCGGTAGATGATGCTCACGTAGCCGCCGGATGAAGATGTAGGAGCCACGCCGTGCGCAGGTACCCACGATGACGAGGTTTGTGGCATCAGCATCAGGTGAGCATTAGCGGCTGTCGGGGTGGTTGTGGTCGTGTAGAATGGATTGCTCGTCGTCTCGTCGGCTACCGCGGCGCTCCATAAGGGAAGAAGCGTGGAACCGCCGCTGCCTCCGGGAACAACTGTACCATAATAGGTATATGATGTATTGCCGGTGACGGACGCCTCCCAGTTGCCGGTTGCAAAGTCATAGGTACGCGTATCCCTTATGTTTACCAACTGTACGGACTGAATCTCAGGAGTGGTGCCTATGCCGGCTATTACTCTGAAATCTATACAAGTAAGGATATGGTCAAAGGCAATGTTCTCCTCACCGCTAGAGGGACGGTTCAATGTCGAAACCTTGCCCGCCATAACGTCTTGCTGGGCGCTCGCAGTTGGAGGTACAGTGTAGGGGGCACGAAGCTTGAAAGGACTAAATCCGTAATCCCAGGCACCTAAGCCAGTCGGGGATGCCGGATAGAGGGCGTAAAATGTAATGGGGTACCCACTCACCGGCCAATAGACGTCGGGAGCAAAGCGCCAGATGCCCGAAATATACTTGTGACGGTTAACGCCGTCCAAAACGTTGCCATGAACATCGGTATACCATTGCGTAGGCGTATTGCCAAGGGTGCCAAAAACCGTAAAACCGTTGGCGTCCGATTCCATCGTAGATAGATCGGCGATTGATGCGCGGGTCCTGGTTTCGCCTGACAAACTGATCAGGTCGGAGGGAGATTTACGTGAATTCCCGATTTCATTCTCTGTGCTACAGCCAAAAAAAAATCCGCCGTAAAGCAGAAAAAGTAACACAATAAGAGGCTTGCAAAGAAGATGTAATGTGCGAAACTTCACTGCATTACAAAGCCTTGCAACAGCATATTTGACTGTTGTTTCCATAGTTAAAACTAAATGAGCTCTTTATTTTAATCCTTGCAAAGTAATGCATTTATTTTCAATAATGCAAATTTTTAAGGTACCGGATCGTGGCCGCTTCCACCCCAAGGGTTACAACGAACAATACGGCGGATGGCAAGAAAGAGTCCTTTTACCGGCCCATGCTTTTTGAGCGCCTCTAAAGCATACACCGAACAGCTTGGGCTAAACCTGCACGACTTAGGGATAAAAGGAGATATGCAGTATTGATAGAACTTAATCAATCCGATTAGTGGGAGCAGCGCCAGCCAGCGCAACCAGCCGCCCAAGGCGCTCCAGAAGCGATCCCATCTTGTCAAATAGGATGGAGGTGGAGGTGTGTTCATGGGGTAAATATAGGCAAAGAAAATCGATTTGCATGTTGTGTTTGGTCAGCTCTTTATTTAAAACGCTGGCATTTAATCTGATTGATTCACGTATCTGTCGTTTGATACGGTTGCGGTCTACGGCGCGCTTTACATTTCTTTTTGGAACAGATATAATGACTCTGAATGGAGAGGAAGCGTCTTCCGGGGTGGGGCGAATGAGGTAATAAACTTTATAGGGATGACAAAAGACCACTTGTCCGCTTTGATGCAGATTGGCTTGTGCGCCAAGCGAAAGCTTGCGTGCGCTCTTAGGGAAAACAGCCATTTCTATGGTTCTTCTACAGGGATGACGACCGGAGCAAACAGAAAGCTCTTTTCTTTACGCTGTCCGTTTTCTACCACAACTGCAATCCAACTCATGACCAGCTCCTCTTCCTTCTGTGTAAAAAGCAAATCCCAACACGCCACATCGTTTTTATCGACAGCCCCAAAAATGGGGTTATCAAAAAACGAGGTCATCAGGAATGCATCAAATACAAAGTATTTTCCCGCTTCATCGCTTTTTACTTCCCACTCCTGCTCTTCATTTTTAAACATGAATAGATACGACCCGTCTGTCTCAAACCTGATTTGAAAAGGGGGAATAGAGGGGTCGCTGCTCCCTACCATCTCCCATAAAATCTGAATGGTTTTGGCATTGGCGTTGTTTGCACTCACCTTCTTGTATGTGATCTCTTCACCCTCAATGACCTTTACACGAAGTACCGAGTCGGTAAAACGCATCACTTCCTCACTTGTCGAGATAAGTCGACCTTTAAACGTTCCGGTGGTGGTTATGGTTTTACAGCTAATATCAAAATCGAGATCAAAATTGTCGATTTTTGTATTGCCGTCAGCTTCTTCTACCAGGCACCTGATGGAACGCCGGCCTGAATATGGGCCGGATGGGCGGCTAAAAACATGAACGCCCCGCAATTTGGTCTCAGGAACCTGGCCGTCAAACGTCTGCTCAACCCATGTACCAATGATCATATCTCTGTAACAAGAGAAGTCATCGCTACAAGCGTATAAAAGCAAACACATTACTGTGGCACAAATCGAGGCAAAATATCGCATCTATTTGGATGTTAATTTTTCAAAATAAAGTATTAGCGCTTTGGTAATCGAGGGCGCTTCGGGAGAGGGCGCCTCAATGGTTGACTTAAACTTAGCTGCTTTGAGCGCTTTGGCTGTGGCGGGGCCAAAAGTGGCAAACAACATATCTTCCTGCTGAAAATCGGGATAATTTTCTTGTAACGATTTGATATCAGCGGGACTATAGAAAACAAGCATTCCGTACTTCTTTAGGTCAATCTGACGTAAATCGCTGTTCACTGTTCGATATAAAATGGCGCGGGTACTTTTGAGCTTTGCCTTTTCAAAGCTCTTGGGAATTTCCGGCTTATAGTTGTCGGCTAAAGCAAGCAGAAACTTTTCGTCCTTATGTTTAACGCCGATCACCTCCATCATTGATGCGATGTCTCCTTTTCCATAGAAAATCTTGCGCTTGCGATACACAATATATTTTTGAAGGTAAAACGCGATTGATTCGGAGATGCAAAAATACTTCATTGTCTCCGGAATCGTGATCCGAACCTCTTCGCACAAGCGGAAAAAGGTGTCAATCGCAGTACGCGCCGTAAAAACAACGGCAGTGTGGTCAAGAATATTTACCCTTTGCGCCCTAAATTCTTTGGGTGTTAAACTTTCTACGCGAAAAAAAGGGAAAAAATCGATAGAGACGCCATGCTTTTCGGATAATTCGCTATACGAAGATGTTCCGTTTGGATTGGGTTGCGAAATGAGTATATGTCTGTTTTTCATCCTTTAAATAGTGATTAATGCGCTATACAAAAACGCAATTGGAGCTATTTCGAGGGTGCAAAGATACAAAATCCAGAAAAAAATCGAAAAACGAACGTAAATAAAATACCTAAGTGTTCGATACAAAAAGAGGAGATAACCGATAATTAAGACCAATGCGCACCACGTAAATAGCAGATTCATGGCCGATGGCCAGGAAAGAAGGGTAATAAAAGTAAGTGGAATGGTAAAAGTGGCTGCAAATATCAAATAATCCCCCAATCCTCGTGCAATAAATGCAAACTCACCATACCGTTTAATGACCCATCCTACAAATCCAAAGACGATCCATCTTAATGCGTAGAACAAGGTGTAGGCTAAGAAAAAAAAGGGAACTAAAAACCAACCATACTCATCAAACAAATCAGTCCTGTATTCCTGAATCACGTAAAACGAGAGCATCGAAAAGTGAAAAAGACTAAAAATAAAAAGGATGATACGTCCCTGTCCCAACGAAATGTTGTCTTCTACCCTTAACGTATGTGAAAAGCGAAAACAACAACGGATAATCGGCATCAATGAGCGATAGATGTATTTTCTGGCTACAAGAAGAAAAATAATAACGGCAAGACAAAAAAAACTTGTATAGATATCGGTTTGGCCCACCGTTCTTTCCGATGCATTTGCTTTTGAAGGGTGTTCAATCACCGCTTCTCCCCATAACCCCTTTTTGTTCATCAATTTGCCCTTTTTGCCTGATACCCCATATTTTGTAACGTCGTCACCACTTTGTCTCTAAAATCGCCCTGAATCAAAATCACCCCCTCCTTTACCGACCCTCCTGTCCCACACTTGTTTTTGAGCGCCTTACCCAACTCCTCCAAATCACTAACCTGCCCCTTGAACCCCGACACCACTGTCACCTGCTTACCTGCACGCTGCCTACGGTCAATCCCCACATAAAGCTTCTGCTTTTCGGGCGCAGGTGTTTTTGGCTCATCATCCTGATTGTCAGCTTGATAGTTAAAATTGGTGTTGGTAGAGTAGACAATCATCGTTTTGCAGAATTTTTGCAAAGATAGGGTTTATTTTTTCATCATTTGTTGCTTTATTCTATCTTTGCGAATTATATCATTTTGATTATGGACTTTAAGCGATTTAAGCAGTTAGACCTGTGGGTCGGCGTGGTGGTTTTTTTGGT
>WQYK01000089.1 GCA_009781275.1 Bacteroidales bacterium
ATCACATGGATGTCGGAGCAGGTAATTTTAAAGGTGTTGCGTAAACCCATGCGGAACAGACGGTGGTCGTCCACGATAATGATATCTATCAAGTTTTTCATTTTGTATGGTTATTGATGATTGTCGCAGGCAAAGTTAGTGCAAGCCGGTCAAAATACAAAATAGCGAGTCGTGTTATGGTCAAATATAAGATAGCTTCCTTTGCTAAAAACAATGTATTCCCAATTCCAAATAGTATTCACGGCTGTCAAAGAGACGGATACCGTCAATATGGGGAGTTATGTCATCCCTATCATAAACGAATCCCAGCTTCTGAATTACCTTTGCGGAAGCGAGATTTTCTTTTGCGTGACCGCCAGCGACTTTTTTTATTCCGAGATTTAGAGCTGCAAATCGGAGGATGGCTTTCATCGCTTCTGTGGTGTAGCCACGATTCCAGCACGATTTCATGATATTATATCCGACTTGGAATAACTGCCAGTCATTTTCCCAAATCAAACCTCCGGAGCCAAACAATTCGCCTGTTTCCTTTAATGTAAAGCCCCATATGTAGTTGTCGCTAGGAATGGAACTCCAGTCTGATTTCCACTCAATCTCTTTCAGCCACTCTATCACGTCGTCAATGGAGTGGTGAGGAAGCCAACTCACATGCTCTGCAACTTCCAAGTCTCCAGTCCATTTATATGCAATATCTGCATCGGCGAGAGTAAGTGGCCTTAGTATAAGTCTATCGGTTTCAAGTATATTTGTCAATTCAGTTGCCTCCTGAGATAAATTTTGGTATCCCTTTTATGGACTTATTTGGGCATTCTCATCACTCTTTTACTTTAAAGTATGATTAAAATACTTTGCGAAAGTAGTAATTATTTTAGACATGATGAAAGTAAAATGATTTTTTAATACCTACCTTTGCGCCTAAAATTTTTTAACAACAAAAATCAATAATGGATACAAAACAGGTAAAAATTGAGGTCGCAGACCCAACCGTTCTCGGACTCTTTGGCTTAGCTATTGTAACGCTTGTAGCCTCATCACAAAAACTTGGCATTACCACCGGATTCGGTCTTGTGTTGCCTTGGGCGCTATTTCTTGGCGGCGCTGCACAGTTAATAGCAGCGATGTTTGACTTTAAGCACAACAACCTTTTTGGCGCAACCGCTTTTGGTGTGTATGGGTTGTTCTGGTTGGGCATGGGCATGAGCTGGCTCGTCAGAATGGGTAGCTTGGGCGACGCTTTGGCAACGTCGGTGGACGGAATGCAGATGGGCTTTGTCTTTACGGGCTACTTTATCATTACGGTCATTTTTACCATTTCTGCGGTTAAGATGTCAAAGGCGATGTTTTTCCTTTTGCTGCTGATCGTATTTCTATTTATTGGATTAGCCTTAGAGGCTTTTGGGTGCGGACACTTTTGGAAACTCTTGGCGGCGTATTCGGAATTGGCGCTCTCGTTGTTGGCGTTTTATGTGCTTGCGGCAAAGTATCTAAACAGCTTTTTTGGACGAGAGATCCTCGGTACCGGAAAGCCGTTTTGCAAGGCTTAAATCAATCCACATACCCGATTTGAACATTGGGCGCTTTGTGTATTATTTCCTTAACATAGTTGGCCAATTTGTCATTTGTCCTTGGAGAGGGTGATCCGCATGACATACGGTGATAGTTACCGCGATCGTCCTCTATTACAAACAGTGCATGGCGATTGGTGAAAAAAAATGCTCCACCGGCGCCCACGAGCATTCCCGCGACGCTTAACACGGCAGAAGCGGTGGAGAGGGCGTCGGTAAGTGTTGCTTTTAGATTCTTCTCCGCAGATATATGCAGTATTACCTGCTTGATGTGCTTATAGGGCAAAATTACATGGTATCGGTCACCGGAATCTTTCCAATCCCCGTTGGAGACGATTCTGCCGTATAAACAGTCGTGCCCAAAGTTAAGTTGTGTCCTTGAAGCAAACCCTCGAAAGAACTCATTGGATTCCATTTTTATCGTCTCTTTTTGCATGGGATTGAGTTTCTCAATGCAGCCATACATATAGTCGATCTTGGGTTTGGCGCGCTTAAGCCCTTTCTTTATGGAATAGCAGAAATAGAAGATCATCAGGCCGTACGCTAAAATGCCAAACGTTATGGTAAGCGTACCCCTGTTAAATTCAATCATGTTCCTGCCCTCTATTAAGTTTTCGATCATTGATATAGGAATAACTAAAAATGGCAAGGAAGCAAAAACCATAAAGCAAATCACAAATATCTTCCAACGCTTATGCGATCTGTAAAGTAGTTTTTTTGTATCCATAAATCATCGTTTTTACTGATGTGTTTGTAGCGCTTTTTCCACAACATCTTCCTCTGCAGTATGAGGCAGAGTAACCTTTAGCTCCGGTGTACGCTCCATCTCTCTTTCAATCGCAAAGCATGCCCCCGGGTTGCGTGCCCAGGCGCGCCGTGCAATCCCATTATTCACATCCCAATGAAGCATTTGGCGGATGTGTCGGTCGGCGTCGTCGCTTCCGTCGATCACCATGCCAAATCCTCCGTTGATCACCTCGCCCCAGCCCACGCCGCCGCCGTTGTGCAGCGACACCCACGTGGCGCCCCTAAAAGCATCACCGATTACGTTGTGCACTGCCATGTCGGCGCAAAAGCGGGAGCCGTCGTAAATGTTTGAGGTCTCACGGTAAGGCGAATCTGTTCCCGATACGTCGTGATGGTCGCGCCCCAACACCACAGGGGCAGAGATTTTTCCCTCTCGAATCGCCCGATTCATGGCTAGGGCAATTTGAATGCGCCCTTGTGCATCAGCATAGAGGATGCGCGCCTGAGAGCCTACCACCATCTTGTTCTTTCCCGCCTCTCGAATCCAGTGAATGTTGTCTTCCATTTGCGGAACGATTTCAGGGGGAACAGTAGCCACAATCTTCTCCATTACCTCAAGGGCAATCTTGTCGGTAACCTCTAAATCCTGAGGCTTGGACGATGTGCAGACCCAACGGAAGGGTCCAAATCCATAATCAAAGAAAAGCGGACCCATAATATCTTGGACATAAGAGGGGTATTTAAAATCGCCCGAAGGGAGGCAAACATCGGCGTTTGCGCGACTCGCCTCCAGCAAAAAGGCGTTTCCGTAGTCAAAGAAGTACATGCCTGCAGCAGATAGCTTGTTAATGGCGGCCGCATGGCGGCGTAACGACTCCTGTACGGTGGTTTTAAAGGCTTGAGGCTCTTCTGCCATCATGCGGTTCGATTCTTCAAAGCTGTAGCCAACAGGGTAATATCCTCCTGCCCAAGGATTGTGCAGCGACGTTTGGTCTGAGCCTAAATCGACCACAATCTCTTCCTGAGCAAAGCGCTCCCATAAATCGACCACGTTGCCCTGATAAGCCAATGAGACCGACTCGCCATTTGTGGTGGCAGACCTGATTCGCTCCATCAATAAATCCAAAGAGGCGTACACCTCGTCGACCCAGCCTTGGGCATGACGTGTGGCAATGGCTTTGGGATTGACCTCTGCCACCACACCCACCAATCCGGCAATCACCGCAGCTTTGGGCTGAGCGCCTGACATCCCCCCCAAACCGGATGAGACAAAGAGTTTGGACTTGCGGTTGAATCCGGGCAGATGAATATGGTGCATACGGGCTGCGTTGAGCAGCGTAATGGTGGTCCCGTGCACAATGCCTTGGGGACCAATATACATAAACGAGCCTGCAGTCATCTGTCCATATTGCGACACCCCTAAAGCGTTCATTCGCTCCAAATCGTCCTGCGAGGAGTAGTTGGGAATCACCATGCCGTTGGTCACCACCACACGTGGCGCGTCTTTGTGAGAGGGAAAGAGTCCTAACGGATGACCGGAGTAGAGCGCCAAGGTCTGGGTGTTGGTCATCTCCGAGAGGTACTTCATGGTAAGGCGGTATTGCGCCCAGTTTTGAAACACCGCGCCGTTGCCTCCGTAAGTGATGAGTTCATGGGGGTGTTGGGCTACCGCATAATCCAAATTATTGCTCAACATAAGCATGATGGCGGCAGCTTGTTGAGAGTTGTGCGGATAGTCGTGGATGGAGCGGGCAAAAATAGGGTAGGAGGGACGGTATCGATACATGTAGATGCGTCCGTACAGCTTTAGCTCTTGCGCAAATTCGGGCGCTAATGCCTGATGCAGGTTAGCGGGAAAATAGCGCAGCGCATTCTTGAGGGCTAACTTTTTTTCTTCTTTTGTAAGGATATCTTTTCTGCGTGGAGCATGATTGATGTTAGGCTCATATTTATGTATTTGAGGGATTTCTTGTGGAATTCCTGCCCTAATATCAGCCCATATTTCGTCTTTTGTCATAGATTTGTTTTTGAAAAATTTTGCCGTAAAGATAAAAAAATATACTTTTGCTGGCCAAAATAAAAAGGAGGTGTTAGCTGTATGATTATAGTACCCATTAAAGAGGGCGAAAACTTAGAGAGGGCCCTAAAGAAGTTTAAACGGAAGTTTGAAAAGACCGGAATTGTTAGAGAATTGCGTTCACGCCAGGCGTTTACCAAAAAATCGGTAATCCAACGCGAAGCCAGAAAGCGCGCGGTTTACAGGCAACAGCTGCAACTTCAAGAAGAGTAGTTGTCACGTATCTGACTAAAAATAATAACCTGATGAGTGTTTTGCATACGTCAGGTTTTGCTATATGTACAAACTTATTAAAACCACGTTAATTTATGACTACAAAGAAAGTTACAAAAGTGAGCGGAGGAGGCACCCCGCAAACATTGACATTTGTTCCTACAGCAGAAGCAAAAGCACAAGCCGGTAAATTCAGGAAGTACGCAATCATCTTATGGGTTTTGGCGGTTGTGGCGCAAATTTGCGCAATGGCGATTTTGTTCAAAAAGGATCCCGAAATTGATTTAAACACAGGTACTCGCGTGTGGTTAATTGTTATTCTTCTCATTGATTTGATTCTTCTGGTGGCAGGTTCTTTTTTCTGGAAAAAGGCAAATCGCTTGGTTCCCGCATCAAAGAAAGAGGCGGTAAAATTCTTCCTGCAAAACCAATTGGGAGTGGTTGTGGCTGCTATAGCTTTTGCTCCTGTAGTGATTTTGGCATTTATCAAAAAAGAGTATTTGGTGGGAGCGATTGCTGCGCTCTTTATGGTTGGCGGTGGTCTTTTAAGTGCAGACTTTAGCCCTCCTTCGATAGAAGAGTATTCTAAACAATCTGCTTATGTGCAAGAACTTATGGGCGTAGATCAGGTCTTTTGGACAAAATCGGGTACAAAATTTCATCTCTATGAAGATTGTCAATACCTAAAGAGCAGCAGAACAACAGAAATTTTTGAAGGAGGAACCATAGTTGATGCTTATGCAAATAACCCTAAAATCAAACCCGAAATAAGCTCACTTTGCAGCGCCTGTGAAAGACGCGGCGCTAAAGATAAAGGCTGGAGTGACAACTATCTGCAACAGGTAAAAGATAGAGCGTTTGGCGTAGAGTAACCACGGGAATAATCATTGATAAAACGATAAATCATTATGACAAGCGAAATTGTAAAATTGGTAGCCAAGAAAGCCAATTTATCTGAGCCTGTAGCTCAAATAGCTGTGAATGCGGTTGTTACGTACATAAAAGGTAAACTTCCTCCTGCCGTTGGAGGTGCTTTGGATGCATTTTTAGGTTCAGGCACTGCATTAAAAGCCGCTCCTAAAAAAACCACCACCACTAAGAAAACCGCCACCACTCAAAAAAACAATAATCCGCTCGGAGACCTCACGAATATTGCCGGCACAATTGGCACCTTGCTTGGCAAAAAATAAGTAGGGTTTTTGTGCGTCAGTTTTTTTTTGTATCTTGCCGTCAAAAATCTGAGATGTCAAATCCGGAGCTATTTATTCGCTACCTAAGAGAGCAGAAACGATATTCTGAGAGAACCTGCGCTGTTTATGGAGAAGTTCTGAGTTCTTTTTTTAGATTTGCTGAACTTTCAAAAGAGGAGACGGAGTTGGAAGAGGTGACTCCGTATTTGTTGCGCGGATATGTGGCATGGATGATGGAGGAGGGACGCACACCTCGCACTGTACAGTTGCACCTGTCTGCCCTAAGCAGCTACTATCGTTTTATGATGAAGCAGGGATTATGCAGCTCCAATCCGGCATCGTTGTTGGTGCGTCCCAAAGCGGGTCGCTCCATCCCCGATTTTTATGCTCGTGAGGCGATCAATCACCTGCTGGATGCGCCCGTTGATGAGGACGATTTTTGGCAAATTCAAGCGCATGCCGTGTTGCATACCCTCTATTCGACAGGCATCAGAAGGGCAGAGTTGGCAGGTTTATGTATTGGAGATGTGGATTTTAGGCGCGGCCTAATTCGAGTGTATGGTAAAGGAAACAAAACGCGTGAAGTTCCCATGACTGCCGCTCTTGTTGATGAGTTACATCGTTTTTATGCGATACGAAAGGGACAGTTGTCACTGGAAACGGAGGTGAGGAGTGTACCATTGTTTGTAACACAAAAGGGGAGCAAATTGCCGTTAAGTTATGTAAACAAGGTGGTTCAGGCAGTATTGAACGGCGAGCAGGGGATTCAGGGAAAAAAAACGCCTCATCG
>WQYK01000090.1 GCA_009781275.1 Bacteroidales bacterium
CTCTGCCAGTGAGTTTATCTACGACTTTATTCGAATGATGCCGGGGATTCCCAAGCCAAGGGTTCAAAGCCGACTCATTATGACGCCGGAGCATGCCAAGCGATTCTGTATGGCGCTTAAGGAGAATTTAGATCGTTATGAGGCTCACTTTGGCACCATTAAGATGAATGATGTAGGGCCTGCGATTCCAATGAACTTTGGCAAAGCCCCTGCTCAAGCATAGTATTCACCAATTAAAACATTTATGCATCAAAAACTCAAAATTGTGGTGCTGGCCAAACAGGTGCCGGACACGCGCAATGTGGGTAAAAATGCCATGAAGGAGGACGGGACGGTCAACCGTGCCGCCCTCCCGGCCATTTTTAACCCGGAAGACATGAACGCCTTAGAACAGGCGTTGCGCATCAAAGAACAACACCCCGACGCAACGGTGGAACTCCTCACCATGGGCCCCGAACGCGCCGCAGAGATCATTCGCGAAGGACTCTTTCGCGGCGCCGACGGAGGCGTCTTACTCACCGACAAAAAATTTGCCGGAGCTGACACCTTAGCTACCTCTTATCCCTTGGCTCAGGCGATTAAACAAATGAAACCCAACATTGTGATTGCCGGCCGACAAGCCATAGACGGAGACACCGCCCAGGTGGGGCCGCAGGTGGCAGAGAAGTTGAACTGGCCGCAGGTGACCTACGCAGAAGAAATTGTTGGCCTTGCAGGAGACAAGATAACGATCAAAAGAAGATTGGAGCACGGTGTTGAGTTGGTCTGCGCCCCGCTTCCTTTGGTGATCACGGTACACGGCTCAGCAGCTCCCTGCCGTCCCCGCCATGCCAAGCGCCTGCTTGCCAACAAAAGAGCGCACATTACCCAATGGGGTGTTGCCCAGGTCGGCGGTGATGAAAGTCAATATGGACTATCGGGCTCACCGACCAGGGTAAAAAAGATTGAGAACATCGTTTTTCAAGCAAAAGAGGCCAAACGAATCAACGCTTCAGAAGCTGAAATCAACGAATTGATGAGAGAGCTAATCACCAACCACACCCTTGGATAAGATGAACAACATTATTGTATATTGTGAACATCACGATGGCAAAGTTGCAGACATATCGCTGGAGTTGCTCACCAAAGGGCGCTCTTTGGCATCGCAATTGAGGTGTGGATTGAACGCTTTGGTGATTGGCGCCAACCTCAAGGGAGTGGAGCATGAGTTATTCGCCTTTGGCGCAGAGACTGTGTTCATTGCCGACGAATCACGTCTATCGCCCTATCTCACCCTACCCCATGCAGCTATCACCACTGCTGTTTTTAAAGAGGAGCAACCCCAAGTCGCCCTCTTTGGCGCCACATCCGTGGGGCGCGACTTGGCGCCCCGCGTCTCGTCTGCGCTCAAGAGCGGACTCACGGCTGACTGTACATCGTTAGAGATCGGAGAAAACAACCTTCTCTATCAGATTCGTCCCGCGTTTGGAGGCAACATCATTGCCACCATCATCAATCCCGACCACCGTCCCCAAATGGCAACGGTACGCGAAGGGGTGATGAAAAAAGAGCGTTTGGATGTGCCTGTTGCCGGAAAAGTAAAGATTTTGGACACAGCAAAATACCTGAACGACGCCCATTTTGCAGTATCGATTATAGAGCGCCATATTGAGGAGCAAAAGATTGACATTAAGGGCGCTTCTATCGTTGTGGCGGGAGGTTATGGCGTGGGAAGCAAAGAGCGATTTAACCTCTTGTTTGACTTGGCCAAAGCGCTGGGTGCAGAGGTGGGCGCTACCCGCGCTGCTGTGGACGCGGGATTTGTTGACCATGCCCGACAGATAGGTCAGACAGGCGTCACCGTCAGGCCTAAACTCTACATTGCTTGCGGTATATCGGGACAGATTCAACACACCGCCGGTATGGATCAATCGGCGATGATTATCTCTATCAATACGGATCCCCATGCGCCTATTAATAGGATTGCTGACTATGTGATTGATGGAGATCTTGGGGATGTGATCCCCAAGATGACGTTGGCGTACAAACATCATAGCAAGTAAAAGGAGGACAACTATGGCTAATTTCTATACAGATAACGGCGACTTGGCTTATCAGTTTCGCCATCCCCTGATGCAAAAGATTGTGCAACTTAAAGAGCAGGGATTTACAGATAAAGAGAAGTTTGACTATGCCCCCCACGACGTGGAAGACGCTTTGGACAGCTACGAAAAAGTGATGGAGATCATTGGAGATATATGTGCAAATACCATTGCGCCCAACGCAGAAGAGGCAGACCACGAGGGACCTACCCTTCATGATGGTCGTGTCGCCTATGCACGCGCTACGGCAGAAAACCACCGTTTGCTCACACAAGCGGGCTTGTACGGCATCTCCCTGCCACGTCAATACGGCGGACTCAATTTTTCGATGGTGGCCGCCGTGATGGCTTCCGAAATCGTCTCCCGTGCAGATGCAGGCTTCTCCAATATTTGGGGACTTCAAGACTGTGCCGAAACGATACGTGAATATGCTTCTGAGGAGGTTAAAGACGAATTCCTTCCACGCATAAACAAAGGCGACACCTGCTCCATGGACCTTACTGAGCCCGACGCCGGCAGCGATTTGCAAGCCGTGATGCTCAAAGCAACGTATGATGAAGCGCGTGGTTTATGGCTCCTTAACGGAGTCAAACGTTTCATCACCAACGGAGATGCCCAAATCAAATTGGTTCTTGCCCGCTCCGAAGAGGGCACCACAGACGGTCGAGGTCTCTCCTATTTTGTGCACGACAGAGCTTGGGGTGGTGTGCGGGTACGTAGAATCGAAAACAAATTGGGAATCAGAAGTTCACCTACGTGCGAACTCACCTTTACAAACGCTCCCGCCAAGCTGATTGGCGAGCGCAGGCTTGGCTTGATCAAATACACCATGTCGTTGATGAACGGCGCCCGTCTGGGGGTGGGCGCTCAATCGGTGGGCTTGTCGGAGGCGGCTTATCGTGAGGCGCTTAAATATGCAAATGAGCGAATTCAGTTTGGCAAGCCGATTATCCAATTCCCCGCAGTGTACGAGATGCTTGCCACTATTAAGGCTAAATTGCAGGCGTCGCGTGCGCTGCTTTACGAAACCGCCCGTTTTGTTGACCTAAGCAAAGAGCAAAAACAGTACCATCGCCTTGCCGATTGCTATACACCATTACTCAAGCTCATGGCGGGAGAATATGCCAATCAGAATGCCTACGACTCCCTTCAGATTCATGGCGGATCGGGATTCATGAAAGAGTACCCCATTGAGCGCATCTATCGCGACGCCCGAATCGCCACCATCTATGAGGGCACATCTCAATTACAGGTCATTGCCGCCATCAAAGGAGTCACTACCGGTCTCTTTTTATCTCAAATCAAAGCGTATGAAGCCCGGCCTGTACCGGCAGAACATGAACACCTCAAAGAGATACTGCATCAGATGAGTAATGAGTACGAACAAACGGTCAACTTGTTGCAGAACGCCCCATCCGAGCAGCTTGACTTACATGCCCGTCGTTTGGTGGAGATGGCAGGACATCTTATAATGAGCCATCTGCTTCTTTACGACGCGCAACAAGACAAATCTTTTGCACTTTCCGCAGAATATTTTACCTTTAGGGCCCAATCCTGGAATCGGGAACACGCTTGCTTTATCCACCACTTTAAGCCCAATTATTACCAAAATGTCTCACTACAAAACCAAACTTCATCAGATTAAAGCCCTTGTATTTGACGTTGATGGCGTCTTTACAGACGGCACGGTCTTAGTGACCGAAAGCGGCGACCTGCTTAGGGCGCACCACGCCAAAGATGGTTATGCCATACGATGCGCCGTTAAACTTGGCTACCCTGTAGGCATCATTACCGGCGGCACCTCTCTTACGATCACAAAGAGATTTGATATGTTAGGCATCTCCGACGTCTATTTAGGCGCCCATGACAAGATGGAGCCTCTTCTCCACTTCTGTGCCAAGTATCGATTAGAACCCTCACAGGTACTCTACATGGGCGACGATATTCCCGACATTGAGGTGATGCAGGCTTGCGGCCTCCCCTGCTGCCCCGCCGACGCCGTGCCGGAAGTGCAAAAAGCTGCCCTCTACATTTCGCCTTTTGCAGGAGGAAAAGGATGCGTACGAGATGTGGTGGAGCAGATGTTGCGACTGCATGGAAAGTGGTGTAACGATGCGCGAGTGGTCTCTTCCTAAAACATAGACGATGATGCTTCTTCAAGACAAGTTAAAAGATTGGCGCGTGGTGTTAGGCTCTGGCTCTCCCCGACGGCACGAGTTGTTAAAAGGGCTCGATATTCCGTTTACCGTTGAGTACAATCCCCATGTAGATGAAGAAATCGACCCTTCCCTGCCCCCCTCTGCCGTTCCCGAAGCGTTGGCCAAACAAAAATCGCTCGCTTTTCTCCGCCCCTTAGCTTCAGACGAGTTGCTCATCACCGCCGATACCTTGGTTTACTGTCAAGGCAAGATTTTGGGCAAGCCCCGCTCGCGGGAAGAGGCTGTAAACATGCTTCAACTGCTTTCCGGACACACGCACACCGTATGGACCGGAGTGTTTTTGCGCACATCCAAAGCAAGCCACAGTTTTACAGCTTCCACAGAGGTCACTTTCTCTTTGTTGTCAGAAGAAGAGATCGCTTACTACGTAGACAACTACAAGCCCTACGACAAAGCCGGCGCATACGGAGCTCAAGATTGGATTGGCTATGTGGGGATTGCACACATCAATGGCTCCTATTTTAACGTAATGGGATTGCCTGTTCACATGTTATACAAACAGTTAGATGCTTTATGAATACACAAACAACCTTATTCAAAATCAGCTTTTGCATCTTGTTCTTATTGAACACACTTGTGGCAAAAGCGCAATCTCCGGAGCTTGTTCAGGGGCCAAATGGACTGTACGGATACATCAATAACCAAACGGGCGAAATGGTTACTGATTACCGCTACCAGGAAGCCAAACCGTTTTCGCAAGGTTTTGCAGCTGTTCGCTGGGGCGAATATTGGGGCTTTATCAGGGAAAACGGGGAAGACTTATTGCCGTGTCAATATCGATTTGTGGCATCGTTTCAAGGTGGTAGGGCTATGGTGCAATATGATCGTCTCAGAGGCTTTATTGATCGGACAGGCGCTTTGGTCATTCCCATGGAGTACCAAGTTGCTTCTTCTTTTGCTCATAACTTGGCATGCGTTCAAAAAGATCGCTCTTGGGGTTTTATTGACACAATGGGTAAAGTTGTGATTAAATTGCAATTCGAACGGGCTTACCCCTTTTCGGATGGATTGGCCTGTGTGAGCAAAAAAGGTCGTTATGGTTATATCGATTCCACAGGTAGAGTCGCTATTAAGCTACAGTTTAGCAATGCATCCCCTTTCTCCGAAGGCTTAGCGCCCGTGAAAAAAAAAGACCGTTGGGGCTATATTGATCGTACAGGTAAGGAAATTATTGGATTCAATTATGTGGATGCCGGCCGTTTCTCCAATGGCTTGGCTTGTGTGGGCGATGGCAAAAAGTTCGGTTTTATTAACACGGAAGGAAAATGGGTGATACCTATGGAATACGATTCGCAGGGACACTTTAATCGAGATGGATTAGTTAGGCTTCGTAGAGATGGAGAGCAGTTTTACGTGAATAGACAAGGGGAGGCAACAAAAATAGACAGCGCCATATTGGAAGAGGAAATTAGCTTTATGGTAGTTGATGAAAAACCCAAGTTTATGGGAGGTGACGAAAATGGCTTTACGCGCTGGGTAAATCAAAATATTGAATATCCCTCAACCCCCGGTCAAATTCAAGCAGAAGGGATGGTCATGCTCACATTTGTGGTTGACGCCTATGGTTATGTTTCAGAGGTAGAGGCTTTAAGAAGTTTTCATCCTGAATTGGACAGGGAAGCGGTAAGGGTTGTTCAATCTTCTCCAAGGTGGACTCCGGGGAGACAAAATGGAGAAGCTGTGAAGGTGCGGTATAACTTTCCCATTATTTTTAGATTACAAACAAGACCTTCTTCTTCATCAAACCCGACCGGATACGGGCCGCCCGGTACCTTTAACTCGCAAAGCAGAAGACCGGTTAGGCCACGCTAAGAACAAGCCGTTACCATCCCGTCAGCGCTGTACGCAATCTCTCCCTGCTCCGCCATCCACCTAAGCAGCTCCTTAATCTGTTCCGGATCGCGGTCAAAGAGTGGGATCAGGGCTTGTACCGGAACGGGGCCGGCTTCTAATTTTTGGAGGATTTCATTGCGTAGTTGGTCAAGGATTTGGGGGGTGTTGTGCGCCTTTTTTTTTAGGCAAACGTCGCACTGTCCGCAGTCATGCGGCTGTGTTTCTCCAAAGTAGGCTAAGAGTTGTTTGCTGCGGCAGAGGGCGCTCTTTTGGGCGTAGTTTAAAATGGCCTCGATTCGCTCTTTGTAGCGCTCCTTTTTCAAGAGGTATTCGTGCATAGATATGCGCAGATTGTCGTTGTCTAATCGCTCTTCGTGAAAGTAGATTTGAGGGGTTCGTTTTTGAGGAATGTAGTTGAGAAC
>WQYK01000091.1 GCA_009781275.1 Bacteroidales bacterium
AGGAGAGGCAACTGTTCGACACAAGCGTTGTTCCATGTTCCCCAAAAGTAGAGTACCAGGTACTTTCCTCTGTAATCATCCAAAGAGATGGTATCTTTGGACCTATATTTTTCTCCAACAAACGGAACGGCATTAAAACCAATCTGCGGTGCAAAAAGTTGACTTTTAGACGCTACGGTTTTTTCTAAAATAAGCGCATTTTTGTTTAAATCGACCCCCTTGTTGAGGTAGAGCGTATCTTGATAGATGATAAATTCACCATGGGAGATCACCTGACTGTCGGTTTCGATTTTTAATTCGGTACTCTTAAACGAGAGGTCACTAAAGCTACCGGAACAGATGGCAATCTCAACTTCTCCCAGATGCGTCGTGGCATGTCGGGCAAAGTTGCCCACCAGCATCTCTTGTCCGGGTACTTTTCCAATGCAAAAAGGAATCGTGTCAAAAATGGGAATCAGGGTGTGCCCACGTCCAGGAAAGTTAAAATCGATATCTCTGAGTGAAAATATCTGGTCATCCTTAAAGTCTCGGTTATTGTTGGCGTCAATCACAATCTTTGCTTCTCCGGTCGTATCTCTCCCGGTTACAAAGGCGATTTGGGTATTTTGATCGATTGGGATGACTCCCCGTTTCAACTCTACCCACTCTGTGGGAGTACCTACCGTAAAAGAACGTGTTCTTGCCAACAAATCAGTTGGACGATGGTGCATTTCTAAGAGATGGAACACGGGCATAAATGGGCCGTACCCATCTTTAAAAGAGATAGGAAGTTCTATAGTGACAACAGCAGAAGCCAACTCGATTGCTCGATACTTTTGAAACAAAGTCCTGGCAGCCTCCAGAGGGTCTTTTTCACATGCTTGATTCCATGCTTGATCAAAACTCCCGGGATATGCTTTTAGGTAAGGATCGTCGGAAAAAGCGTCAATCCAGGCAGAGCTGAATGGTGCGGAGAAGGCGGGATGGCTTAAAAGCAAGCTGTTTCGATCTGCATTCAGTCGGAGAAAGTGCTTAGCTTCTCGACTTCCTATTTGATGATCACCTTGATTCCAGGCATGGATAAGGTTATGATACGCGCCTGTTCCCAGGCATTCAAGGTATTTTTGGGTGATGTTTACAGCATCAAACTGATAGTTGGCATAGTTTTGAAATGAATCCGCCACAGAAAAGAATGCTTCACAGGATGCCGCAAAAAGAGGATGGTCGTAGGCAAAAGAGGGATCGTTTTGGTGATAGACAGTTTGATAAAAACCCTCCCAAGCCGTTTGCAGAGGGGCAGAGGAGTCTCCATAGCGACGTTTGGGATATTTTTTGATCCAGTCGCTCATATCAGGGGCTTCCTTTTGCCACACCATTTGAATATGCAGGTCAAACGCGATAGGGTTGAGCCTGATATTTTGGGGGAACAAACAAATATGTTTCAAAGAATCGCCTGCCGGCAGCTCATCTATTGTCTTCATTTTGTACCTCCGCATCTGTTGGACCATTTTTTTAGAGAGCGAATCGGGAAGTTTATCTAACATTGAAGCCGTCAGGGGATGGGTAACGCCATACAAAGCCATTAAGTCAAGTTCATCCTCCCAGCGCTTTCCGCTCCACTCCGCAGTGATGGAGTCAAAGTGTTCGTCAACAAAATAGAGAACCGCTGTGTAGGGACTCTCTTTTCTAACAGGAGCGGATATTTCGTGTGTAAGGTAGTGGCGAATCCCTGCAGCAATAGAGACAGGGGAGTTGCCTCGTATCTTCACCTTTTTTCCGGAGGCGTCTATTTCAAAATAGTTGGAGTGGGACGATTTTAGCTTGAATTTGAAAAGCGCGGCCTGTTCTTTGGGGACTATTTTTGCGGTTAAATTCTTGACCGTTTTTATATCGCTGCGCTGCGCATACAGATTGGGAATAAAAAAAAGCAAAAGAAGGAGGAGCAACAAAAATCGCTTTGGCCACACTTTGAAAGTGAGATGTTGGTCGTGGAACATTTTTTCTGAGTTCTTAATTATAATCACGTTACGTGGGTTATTTCATCTTAAACCTTACTTTGGGGATCCTTTTTTTGGGGTGTGGAACGTAGTGGTGGCAGTTAGTTTGGGTATTACTATAAGAGACGAATACATATTTGTTGTGGGTAAATAGATTAAAGCTGTTGAGCGGAACTTTTTAAATAATCTTAAATCTTACTTTCAATATCATTTCTGCAGGACGCAACATATACGAGTAGTAGTAGGCGCTGGTGTTGCTATACGATGCGGAGATGTATTCTTTGGTGTTAAACAGATTGGTATAGTCAAAAATGAACTCAACTTTGGGGAGCTTGTACCTGATGTTGATGTCGCCAAACGACATATTGCGGCTTCCGGAAGTTATGGCGCTGTTGTAGAAGTATTCCCAGCTAAAGTTCATAGTGAGGTTCTTTATTGGAAACAGGTTAAGTTGAGCGCGTTGCAGGTAAGTGCGTATAGGCGCAAAAGAGATATTCTCATTTGCTACACTATTAAGGCTTTGTGTGTGCTCCAGGCGGTAAGAGAGGTTGGCCCACCGCTGGACTTTGGTATTGATGCTTACGTTTACGCCATATTGCTGGTTGTGAAAGCGCATCAATGTACCCTGATTGATTTGGGAGGCGCGGGTGGTGGTGTAATTCCCCCCTGCGGTGAGGGTAGAAGAGATGACGTCCAATCCTTTGCTTACACTACCGCTCAGGTTCACGCCCTCGGTCGTATTGAGGAGGTCGTATGATGTTTGTACACGCAGGATACCCGAGTAGTTGTAGCCAAAAAGAAGATTGGCCCGCATATTAAAGTATGAAGCGCCAACGTTGCCAAAGAGGGCGTAGATGGGGTTCCGGTAACTGAGGTTGAAGTTGTAGCTTTGTGTCTGCTGTTCATACAGCTTGCCCTGGTTGCGTTGCAAATTGCGGTAGGAGCGCATGATGTAGCCGGTGTAGCCGTTGCTCAGGCCGCCCAAGCTGTTTCGATATGCGGCATTTGCAGATGCGTCCCAATAGGGGCTTAGCTTGTACATCACGGAGAGGGATGGATTGAGAAAAAGACGGTCGGTGTTGTTTTGGGTGGCCGGAACACGGTCGTTGACTTGAAGCACGACGTACTGTACAGGCAAGCCAATCGTTGCCCTTAGGCGATTGTAGAGATAGCTGTACGAAGGCTGGATTTGCCAATCAAAGCGGTTCCAACTCAAGTCGTTTGTTAGGGAGTCGGGGGAGGAGGGGATGGCGCCCGATGGCGCTTGGGGGTACAATTCGGTGGTGAGCCTTTGCAGATCGGCGTTAAATCCCACTGAGTAGTTTTGCTTCCATTTGCCGTGATCAAAACCAAAAGAAACGCTGTTGGCAGAGGCAAAGTTGTTGAGTAACAACTCTTGCTCAAGCCCCTTTGACAAAGAGGCGGCAGGGTCAAAGAGAAAGTCGTACAACATCGGCTCCACCCTAAGGTTGTTGGGGGTAGATGCGTAGCTGTTGGTAGAGGAGAAGGTGAGGGAAGTTCTGGGATAGTTCTTAATCAACCTGAATGCGTTGCGAAGGCTGTAGTTGGGCTTGTCAAGATACTGGTAGATGCTGTCGGTGGAGGTGAGGGCGTTGCCATTCTCTGTGTCCCAGGCGCCTTTAAGAGAAAGGTTGTTGTCCAGATAGAACTGTTTGGTGTTGGCATTGAGGATAATATCTGCCGACCCCTGATTTTTGAAGAGGCGGGAGCTAAGACGCTCTTCGATGGTAAGCAAACTGTCGCCCGGCAGGCGATGCTCGGCGAGGGAGTAGCTTCTCTTGTCTTGGCGGTCATGGGTGTAGTTGAGGTTGGCGTTGAGTTGATAATTTTTCTTAAGTCTCCATACATTGTTAAAACTCATGGCGTGTACCTGATTGTTCAGGTAGCGGTTCTGGCTGATCGAGGGGGTGGATGGGGATTGTACGCTCAGCCAGTTTTGGCTTGAACTGCTCTGCGCGCCGGGCCCGACCAGCATAAATGTCTGTTCGCGTGATACGTCGTTTCCCGTGTTGTTTCCTTTATATGTGGTGATGTTTTGCAGGTTTTTGTTGAAGTACATGCTTGACAACTCACCGGTCCAGAGGAGGTCTGGGTCGTCGTTCACCTCTGCGCCTGCCCCAAGGAGGGTGTAGGCAATCAAAACGCCTTTGGCGCCCTCCTTTAGCTTGAGGTTGATGGCCGCGTCCTCAGAGAACTCAACATCTTCCAACGCCTTGATGGGCTGATGGTTTTCCAGAACCTGTACTTCGGCCACGTCTCTTGCTTGTATGGTGTTGCTGGCCAATCCATACCGCCCTTTTAACAAATCGAGTCCCTCAATGTAAAAATTGTTGATGGGTCGATTGTTATAGTGGATGGCTCCGTTGTCCTTTACTTCAATGCCCGGCAACTTCTTTAAAATGTCCCCGATGGTGCGGTCGTTCTGCTCCACGTAGGCGCCGACCGAATATTTGACGGTATCTCCTGCCTGGCGAATGTTTTGGGCGATGACCCTCACTTCGTTGATGGCAATGGCCTGGCTAAAGATTGTAAATGAAACCTCCTGACTCCGGTTGGCGACTGTTTTGGTCTCTTTGCTCATGTTAAATCCCGATACAGAGACCGTGATGCTGTCGCTTGATCCTGCATATGTGAGCCTAAAAGCTCCTTTGTCGTCGGTAAGTGCGTAACTGATGATGGCTGCTTTTCCCGGCTCCTGAAGGATGACGTTGGCATCCCTAACCTCCTTTTGGGTATCGCGGTCAATGACCGTTCCCCTTATAGTGGTTTGGGCTTGGATAGAGACGAGGGTACAAAGCATAGCGCACAGCGTACACAGGTAACTGAGTACAATAAAAGATGGATGTTTCATAATCGTAGAGGTCTAAAAATCGAGCTCAATCGGATTGTAACCATGGTTTCTCAACCGATTCCGCATCTCACTTTCGTCAACAGCAGAACCATCTGAGCTTCTGGCCATCACCCTCACATTGGCCCCTGAAGGCGCAGATGCCCTTATGCTCTCTATTGCAGCCATGGGGTCTTCGTGAAATTTGCGCTTTACCCTCGAAAGGTCTCTCCGATTGGTCTTTAGGTAATCCAAATCGGCATACTCCATAGCGGTTGGTACCTGCTCTAAAGAGATACATTCAAAAATATAGTGCCCACGGGTGTCCGAAACCTTAAGGATAAGCCCGGGCAATCCGCAGAACTTCCATGGCCCTTCGTTAACGGGGATGTCGGGTGTAAACCACGCTTCGTAATCTCTTCCCCTAAAGGTGGCAATCGCTTTTTGACAGGAGTAGAACAAAATAGTGTCGACTTCGGGAAGAATTTGCCATTGGAATTGGTTTGTCGGCTCGGTATAGACGTATGAATCCATCATCAAGCGGTCTGTCACGGTAACGCTCCCGACCGGATAATTCTTAAAGATAATCGATTGGTCGCCAAACCCGTTTGGACCGCCCATGCCACCCATGCTTTGGACCTGCACAGTGGTACCCGTGCCACCTGACGACATCCGTCTCATATTGGTCTGCATGATGGAGTCGCGTACGCGGGTGTCGGTAAAAAATTTAGAGGTGCGGCTCTTGCCAATCTGGAGAATCATGTTCTCCTGAGCAACCCTGTCGGGAGAGAGTGAGTCAATGAGGCTATGTCTTTTATAGACCACCTGCAGAATCGCGGTGTCAATAACCTTGGGCGCTCTTTGCGCCGCCATGTTGCCGCCTCTCATATAGGTCATTTGGGCATAGATAGAGGAGAAGGCACATGACATAATCATGAGGGTGAGAAGAGATCGTTTCATAATAAAAAAAGGCAGCAAAAGTCGTGCCAAAACATATTGTCAAAATGATTACTTTTGCACAAAAGAATAACAAATTAAATCCAAATCATCATGCAAGAGAGCTACATTTTTTTAGTAACCGGATTCGAGGAGATCGAAGCGCTGGCTACCATCGACATTTTGCGCCGCGGAGGCGTGGCGGTACAATCGGTATCACTCACCGACCAAATCACAGTCACCGGAGGCCATGGAGTCCCCGTAACAGCTGATATGATGTTTGATGAGGTTGATTTTTCTAAAGCTGAAATGTTGATCCTTCCGGGTGGGACGGTACAGATTGACGCGCACAAAGGACTCAAGGAGGCCATTCTGGCCCACACGGCCAAAGACAAAAAGACGGCGGCCATATGCGCTGCACCCATGGTATTGGGCGGACTTAACCTGTTGGAGGGCAAACGGGCAACCTGCTATCCAAGCTTTGAAAAGTACCTCAAAGGCGCCATTCTCCACACAGAAGAGGCAGTGGTAACGGACGGGCTTTTCACCACCGGTCGCGGGCCCGGCCTCACCTTTGCTTTTGCTCTGGAGCTTTTGAGCCTACTCAAAGGCAAGGCCGTTGCCGACGAAGTGGCCGGACAGCTCCTTTTGAAATAGCTTAATATGAAGTATATAAGTCGGACTGTCTGGACTTTGTCGTTGGTAAGCCTCTTTACCGACATGGCCAGCGAGATGCTCTATCCGGTGATGCCGATCTACCTCAAAGCAATTGGGTTTTCGGTGGTATTG